>JAQWQL010000002.1 GCA_029244605.1 Acidimicrobiales bacterium
CTCTTCAATCTCTTCAGGTGTCCATGCTTGGCCTGAAGCAAACATCGACCGGAGTTCTCGAGGTTGATTCCATACCGAAATACGCCGACCTACAACGCTATAGATTTGAGCGTTTACTTCGCGACCTGCATCAGAAAGAAGATACACAGCCATAGGTGCGATGTCGCTTGGATCTCCTGTTTCGAATTCAAAGGGAACTTTTTCGCTCATTCTTGTTCGGGCGGTGGGAGCAATACAGTTGGCATTAATCTGTGGACCCCCTCGAAGACTAATACTGGCTGCAGTCATTGCTGCTGAACGGGTAAGGCTAACGATTCCACCCTTCGCAGCTGAATAATTGGGTTGGGCAGTGGAAGCGGTAAATGCCCCACTTGTTATCCCGACTATGCTCCCCCCTGTATCCTGTTTACGCATGGCGGCCATTGCATGTCGAAAAATGGTGAAGTGCCCTTTCAAGTGCACCGCTATTACTGCATCCCATTCTTCTTCTGACATATTAAACAGCATTCTCTCTCGAAGGATCCCAGCGACGCACACTACCCCATCAATTGACCCCCAGCGTTTAATAGATGCTTCGACAACTTGCTTCCCTGTTTCCATATGAGAAACATCACCAGCTATTGCTTCAGCTTCGACTCCCAAAGTCTTTATTTCTGCAACGACTGATTCTGCTATTTCACTTGTTGGTTCCGAACCATCAAGAGTAACTCCATAGTCAGCTACAACGATGTTTGCCCCTTCTGCGGCCACGGCAAGAGCGATAGCCTTACCTATCCCCGAACCAGCTCCAGTAATGGCAATATTTTTCCCTTCAAGATACTTGACCATGTCATCTCTCTTTCTTATCAAACAAGCTCAGATTCTTTCAATAACAATAGCTATCCCCAATGCCCCACCTTGGCACATTGTGACAAATCCCAGTTCTTTGTCTTGCCGTTCTAGCTCGTAAAGGATCGTTGTAATGAGCCTGCTTCCGGTACAGCCAACCGGGTGGCCGAGAGCAATCGCCCCTCCATTCACATTTACTTTTTCCATAGGGACGTTATGGACTTGCGCCCAAGATAAGAGCACAGACGCAAATGCCTCGTTACATTCGAATAGATCAAAATCTCCAATGGAATACTTACTTTGGTCCAACATCTTTTGAGTTGCGGCCACAGGGCCGTCAAGAAGATAGTAAGGATCAGCGCCAACCATTGTGTGGTAGGAAACCTTTGCCCTTGGTTTCACGCCCATGTCTTCTGCTACATCACTGTCCATCCACAAGACTGCGGCTGCTCCATCGGAAATTTGGGATGATGTCCCGGCCGTGTGTAATTCGCCTTCGATCACAGGTCGAAGTTTAGAAAGGCTCTCAGTCGTTGTTTGACGCAAACCTTGATCTTTTGCTACCGCAAGAATCTCTCCCGTTGGAGCTCCATCGCCATCAACTTGAGGAGCATCAGCTATCGGAACTACTTCTAAATCAAATCTTCCCTCATCCCATGCTTCAGCTGCTTTCCTCTGTGATGCAGATCCAAGTTCATCGAGCTGCGGCCTTGTAATGCCTCTTCTCTCAGCAATCCGTTGCGCTGCTCCGAATTGCCCATTTGGAGGGTCATCCCATGGCCATGTTTCAGCGTCTTTGTAGTATCCGCCTCCGCCTCGCGCAGCTGTTCCGAGAGGAACCTGCGACATCTGCTCTACTCCGCAGCCGATAGCTATTTTTGCTCCACCCGTAGCAATCAAACCCTGAGCAAATATATTAGCTTGCGCGCCCGAGCCGCACTGACAGTCAACGGTTGTAGCTGCAGGGGTATAACCGGTATCAGCGCTTAACCATGCATTTCTTGTCACATTGGAGGCTTGCTGACCAGCTTGAGTAACACAACCTCCCACCAATTGATCAACAGCATCGGGTGGAATATTTGAGCGGTTTAGTACTTCTTGCTGAACTATAGAGAGGAGCTTTGGCGCAATGATCCCCGAAAGCCAACCGCCTCTTTTGCCAATTGGGGTTCGCACTGCTTCGACTATTACAGGTTCTCCCACTTATCCCTCCGATACTAGACCCTCTCAGGGTAATAGGCATTGGCCTTCCTTGCTTCAGGGAGAGGAATCTTTTCACGATTTACTGGCGTTAAGGAGGTAATCATGTTTGAGTTTGCGAAATATCCTCCGCCGGCTTATCTTTTAGAGATGTCGATCTGGGTGCCGGTTATATCTAGCGTAGTAATTGTTGCCTTCAGCGTTACTCTTCTGAGGATCTCTGGGGTGTGGGGCCAGATTTTTGCGCCGCGCGACCTCCGGCCTGAAGAAACCTTTGACCCTCTCGTTGCAGCTCCTTTGGGTTGGATAGAAAACCATGAATTTTGGGATAACGATCAGGCCCGAGAGGATATCGAAACGACAGAACCAATAGATTTCTGGGAAGCTGGATCCAAGCGTTACGCAAGCTAGTCGGTAAATAGGCAGAAAACTGCTTCTATATTCTCCCTGACCCCAGTGGGTGTTTCCCCGAGAGTATTATGGTCGCTAGATCACCATGACGTCACCAGAAACCTTTATTGCCTTTGCAGCAATTATGTTTGTTATCGCCTTACTTGGAGCTGCCATTGATTGGTTTGGGACTCCACTCAGACATAGAAGATTCGTACCGAAAGCCTATAGGTTCCCTGATGAAAGGCTATTTCGTAATGAGAGTTTACATAACTCAGATATTGCCATCCCCGGTAATTCTTCAGAACCCATACAGGTACAAGGAGAAATAGTCGCTATAGAGACTAAAGAAAGTGACTCTGGTGGTGATAGCGCCGGTCTATTAATTCTAGAACCCTCCACTAAACAGGCGGCTACTATCGATCTTCCTGAGGAGAAAGTGGATAACCCTGTACTGCATTTTGATGCCTCTGACCCTATCGATCTAAAACAGGCTTCTACAAAAGTAGAACTAGAAGAACACGCTGATCACAATGCGCAAGATAATCTGCCACCCGCCTCTAAACATAAGGGAACGCTTCGGTTACGAGGATGGTCGCCCGGAGGCTATATCTATAACCTCACTAAGGAAGGCAAAGACCCTTCTCCTGTCACTGTGAAGACGCGTTTTTGGAAGAATGTGAGCGCATCATCAGGGTCAGCGATATTTGGAGCTACCAATATTGGAAGAATGCAAGAAGGGAAACCACCGCAAAGACGAAATTATCAAAGTGGGAAAATAGAGACTATGAGAATCTCACCCAAAAGCTTTGAAGAATCTGGAGGAGAAATACCAATTCCCTACTGGCCTTCGAACGCCGTCGACCCCTATGGGACTCTAGAATGACTAAACAAACGATCACTGAGCTTCTTGAAAAATCTGGCAGCGACACAATTAGTTATCGTGGAAGGGTGGTGAGGGCCCTTGTTCGTATTCCAGTGAAAGATGGATCTCTAGTAAGGGTAAGGAGAGAAAGTGTAAACTCGCCTCGCCTTCAAGCGGTAAAAGTCTCTGCAAATAAAGGGGCGATAGATATAAACGGGTATCGAGAGCCACTAATTGCGTTATGGAGCCATACAAGCCCAGAAGAAGTTGAGTTTACTGTCCGAGGGAAAGAAGCTTCTGTTCTTGAAGTATGGAATGCGTGGTCTATGGGAGGCGTGGATACTTCATGGATTGGCAACAGTGGGATCGTAACAAAAACATCGGCAGAAAGCCAGCTTCTTCAATGCAGTGATGGAATAGGCCAAGCTACCTTTTCTGATTTAGTAGTGACTATTGAAATACTCAACTAGGCACTAAAAATTGCTTGGTTCTAGACAGTTACCGAAGCGACGAAATTTCCATCGAACTCAAATGGGCTTAAGATTTGCAGAGAGCTAACTGCGAATTGCACTACTTCATCTTGTGAGTAGGCCTCAGGAAGAGATATTACGATCCCCCTCTTTGGATGATCTTGATTCAAGGTCCAACTAGTAGGAATGTGAACGTTGAATTCTCTAAGTCGTTTAACCGCCTGCGTTCCAACTGGATGAGTTAAGCCAACTTGTGCTGGAACTGTCTGCTCTTTCCTATCGTAGGATGGAACCCAGGTGAATTTGGGAACTACAGGGCCACGGCTAGAAAACATCCGCCAGAATATTGAGCTTGAATGAACTTGGCCTTCTTCTACCGCTGGTTCAATGTGAACCCAGAAGTTCTGTCCATTCACATGGTGGTTATCTTGAAGCAACGTAGTGACCTCCTCAAAATTGTTTGCCGGGAAATTGAAGGTACGGAAATGAATCGCCATGAAATGTACTTTACGTTCAGAGTCGAAGATGGGCTATAGTATCTCTCTTTTGTTTCTAGTTCTCCCAGTAACGCTTAGGACAACTAAAGTCAACCACTGGCCGGAAGACACCCCCTCTAACCTGCAAAAGGGCCACACCCCCTGATGGATCTTGGTGTACGAGTGCGGTCATCAAAGCACATGGTCCACCTGTAATATCAGGGTCATAGACCGTACCTTGAATATTCGTGGTGTTAAAAAAGGTTCGCGTATCTAATTCCTCTCCTATCTCATAAAGGGTGTGAATTAGAAAATCGGCGCTCCAATAGCCTAGTGAAATGGCTTGGCTATAAATTAATGGCCCATTAATATTTTCAAGATCTGTCGCTATGAGAGTGGAAGCCTCGCGATATTCCTCTTGAGGAGGGAATTGTGACAGCACATACCCTCCTTCGAGTCCCTTGGAGGTTTCATACTCTCTGAGAATACCCGGTAGGTATGTGACATCGTCAAGAACCATTCCGGAGAATGAACTTATCAATTGGGCTTTTGCCTGAAGGGTTTTGCCTAACCCGATTGAAAGCCAAAGTATGTCTGAATCTACATTCTTAGTTTCTTCGAGAATGCTCTCCGCTATACCAGATTCTTGAGTAGTTGGGATTTTTATGACTGCAAGAAGACTCTCCCCCCATACGCTTTGCACTAGTGATTCCATAGCGTTTCCAGCGTCATCTGATGTAGTTACTAGCGTTAACGTCGGCTGACGTCCATAAAAGATTTTTGTTGCCCGCAATGCTCCGTCATCAAGAAATGCCCCAGAAATACCTAACGTTTGACCGTTCAAACAGCCGTTAAAGCTGAACCCCCATTTGTTTGGGGAGCAAAACCCTTCTAAGAATCCCCATCCGAAAAAGGGCATATTCTGTTCTGCTAGATAATCGGTAACGGCTTTATCAGCTGAAATTGATGCCAGCACTATGGCAAAGATATCTTGATCTGCCATTGTTTTAACCGCTTGCAACGTCATCTCTGGATCTCCGCCATCATCGATAACTTCGACTATCTCGATCTCTCTATTGCCATACTCTTCTTCTGTCGTAATTCGACTAATTCTGGCTTCGACACCTATCTCGACGTCGCTGAAGACATCTGCTGTTTTAATTATTCCTATTCGAACCTTCGTCTCGCTGATTCCTCGCAAGGAAGGCTCGACTCCTATAGATACATCGTCCGTTGGCTCTTCTATATCTTCGCTTTCTACTTCTTGAGGAGGAGTTTGTGCTTCTTCCGATTCTGGCTGTTCATTTGTAGGTGTCTGTGGAGGACTTTCAGTCTGCGTTGGGACAGCTGAGAAAGAAGGGTGGTCAGCTCTGGCGCAGGAGAGGACAGCAAACAAGATGCTGCAACACAATACCAATATTGACAGGTTGCTAAATTTTGGTTTCTCGCTTTCCATTCAATTGGTTACCATAGGTCTAAATTAAGCTTTTGAAGTAATTTCCTATAATAATTGTGATTACCTATGACAAATAAAATGCCTTTTGAAGGATGGTTAGAACAACACGGGCAGGAGAAAGACCCTTTAATTCCTGCTGCCACGGTTATTCTGCTTCGTGACTCACATGATGGAATTGAGACGTTAATGGTGAGGCGAAATTCAAATTTGTCTTTCGCTGAAGGCATGTGGGTTTTTCCTGGGGGAAAAGTTGAAGAAGGAGACTCTGGACATGGGGAAAGTCCGTATGGCGCAGCGGTCGCTGCAGCCGTCCGCGAGTGTGAGGAAGAGTCTGGTTTGCTGCTCGACCCTTCAGATTTAACTTATTACAGCCATTGGATCCCACCTATAGAAGCGCCAAAAAGATTCTCAACATGGTTCTTTATTGCTCCCTCTCCGGAAGGTCAAGTAGTGATCGATGATGGTGAAATTACTGACCATGCATGGTGGAGTCCACAGGATGCGCTTATTCACGCCCATAGCAGGAAGGTGGAAATACTCCCGCCCACCTGGATCACCCTGTTCGACTTACAGGTATTTTCCTCGGTCAATGACGTGATACATGCTGTCACCCAAAGAGGACCGAGGGCATATGCTACGAAAATTATCAAGACAGAAGCTGGAATGGCGGCAATATGGGAGGGAGACGGCGATTATGAGAGTAGGGATGCATCGAGCAAAGGCCGACGACACAGGCTTGTTATGGAAGGCCCTGTCTGGAAGTTTGAACTTGGGGAAAATAGAACACGTTAGTGTTAACAAGGTAGAGTTTGGTAGCGTGATCTATTTCATTTAAAGGGAGAGTAACGTGAACTCGGAAGCTTTTAACGGACTAAGTTCCGCAGAAGTTGCAACACGAAATGATAACGGGCAAACAAATAAGGCGCCGGAAACGACTTCACGGTCTCTTTCAGAAATAATTTACGCGAATGTTTTCAATCCTGTAAATGCGATCATGCTGGCGCTTTTCGTCCTTATACTCGTAGCAGGATTTCCCGCTGATGGGCTTTTTGTCGGAGTTGTAATTGGTAACAGCGTAATCGGTGTTTCCCAAGAGGTGTATGCCAGACGAGAGCTAATGAAACTTCAGCTGCTTAACGCACCAAGTGTCCGAGTCAGACGCGATGGGAATGAAAAAGAAATTAGCTCTGAAGAGATCGTGCTAGATGACTTGTTGATTCTCAGCGCTGGAGATCAAGTAGTTGTTGACGGAGATGTTATCCAATCCAACAGCTTGGAAATTGATGAGTCGCTCCTGACCGGTGAATCAGATGCAATAGTAAAAGAATCCGGGGACCAGCTCCTATCTGGGAGCTTTGTCAATGCCGGATCTGGAACGTTTCGGGCTATGCGCATTGGAGAAGATTCGTACGCCAATTCCCTAGCAATGGAAGCAAAGCGATTTGAGTTAGTAGATAGCGAGTTACGTAAAGGCATCAATACTATTTTGCGAGTTCTGATGTTCCTTATCCCACCCGCCGGAACTTTACTGCTTTTTTCGTTGTTTGATGCTGAAGATAGGTGGCAGGACGCATTGCAAGGTTCCGTTGCTGCGGCTGTTGCCATGGTTCCAGATGGGCTGGTCCTATTAACGAGTCTTTCATTTGTAGCTGGTGTTGTGACTATAGCGAAACGCAAAGCCTTAGCGAAGGAATTAGCTACAGTCGAATTACTCGCCCGCGTTGACACTCTTTGCTTAGATAAGACAGGCACAATCACAACCGGCGAGATAGGGTTTGGCGGTTTAGAGATCTTTAACGGGATTGAAGAGGATTTGGTTTTCTCAGCAGTTGGAGCTGTTGCCCATAGTGACCCTAATCCAAACCCGACGATGGAAGCTGTAGCGCAAAGTTATGAAGCGCCCAAAGATTGGAAAATTGTTAATGTGGAGCCGTTCAGTTCTGCCCGGAAATGGTCAGCGGCTGAATTCGAAGAACATGGTAGTTTCTTCGTTGGTGCGCCAGATATTCTGATTAGCCAATCTTTCAAAGAAGCCACAGAGTTAGCACAAAATTATGCTGAAACCGGCCGTCGCGTCCTTGCCCTTTGTCAAAGTAACCAATCCTCTAGCTCTGGTATACCGAGTGATCTCAAACCACTGTCGCTTATTCTGCTCAATGACACAGTCCGAGATGATGCTCCAGAAATATTGAAGTTTTTTTCTGATCAAGGTGTTGATCTAAAAGTTATCTCAGGCGATAACACGGCGACTGTAGCTACGGTCGCTGAGCAAGCGGGAATTCCAAATGCCCATCTCAACGTTGATGCGAGAACTTTGACTGACGAGGAGGAACTATCTAAAGCGGTTAACGAATCGACTGTTTTTGGGCGTGTAACTCCGCACCAAAAGCGGTCGATGGTAGCTGCTCTACAAAGTGAGGGCCATGTGGTCGCGATGACCGGAGATGGAGTTAACGATGTGCTTGCTTTGAAGGATGCTGATATGGGGATAGCGATGGGGAGCGGAAGTTCAGCTTCGCGCGGAGTTGCCCAACTTGTTCTTTTGGATAATAGGTTTTCAACTCTCCCTGAGGTGCTTGCTCAGGGGCGAAAGGTGATTAACAATATTGAGAGAGTTGCAAATCTCTTTGTAACGAAAGCAGTCTACGCTCTTCTCCTAACCGCACTAATTGGAATACAAGGTGTCGAATTCCCATTCTTGCCGAGGCAACTGACATTAATAGGGTCTTTTAGCATAGGGCTCCCTGGCTTGGTCTTAGCTCTTGCCCCAAATACGAACTTGGTAAGAACAGGATTTCTCAAAAGAGTAATCAGGTTCTCTCTGCCTGCAGGTTCTATAGCAGCATTTGCCGCTTGGGTCGTTTATGTGAAATCGCGAAACTGGGCGGGGTCAGACCTCAGCGTCCGAGAGTTAGCTGAAGCTCGGACAGCAGCTACGATAACCCTTTTATTGATTGGGCTGATCGTGCTAGTAGTCGTATCACGCCCACTCCGGCTTTGGAAAATTGGGTTAGCTGTATCTATGGCGGGACTCCAGGCTTGTATTATTGCTCACCCATTTACGAGGAATTATTTTGCCTTGGAGTGGATAGAGGGAAGAGCATGGGGCTGTATCGCAATTGTCGTCGCGATAGCAGGACTATTAGTTGCGACCCTCCCTTACCTAATTCCAGGTATTCTGCCAAAGGAGAGCCAAGAGAGTTCAATGCGTCAAGATAGCTTCTCCTCTGGGTGATTTAATATATAAATATGTTTAGCCGACAAAGGACAACTAATGAATAGAGATCTCGATACCCAAAAACTATCTGCATTCGGAAAAAAGATTGGGGGGATCCTTAACGGAGCTGCAGCTGCGCTCATGATCAGTGTCGGTCATAAGGTTCGCCTATTTGACGTGATATCGGAGATAGGGGCATGTTCAAGTTCTAAATTAGCTGAAGCGGCAGGGCTTGATGAACGATATGTCCGCGAATGGCTCGGAGCTATGACGACTGCGGGAATTGTCTCATACGATGCCTTTCGAGGCCTCTACGTTCTTCCTGCCGAACATGCTGCAATGCTGACTAGATCAGCGGGGCCTCGAAACCAATCTCTCTACATGCAATACATTCCTTTACTTGCACAGGTAGAAGATCAGATCGTTGATCATTTTAAATCTGGAGGAGGGGTTCCATACAGTGAATATTCAACTTTCCATGCAGTCATGGCAGAGGCCAGTGCGGCGCGTTTTGATAGCCTTTTAGTCGAGACAATACTTCCTCTGGTTCCAAACATTGTGGAGCATCTTGACAGTGGTATAAATGTTTCAGATGTTGGCTGCGGGTCGGGGCACGCTATAAATGTCATGGCTCAGGCTTTTCCAAATAGCACCTTTACGGGAATAGATTTCTCGTCAGAAGCAATCGGCGTTGCCCGAGAGGAAGCTATGCAGCTGGAGTTGGCGAATGTAGATTTCGTTGAGCAGGATGCAGCAAATCTTCAGTTTGATCAAGTTTTCGACTTCGTTACGACATTTGATGCCGTCCACGACCAAGCGCAACCACAGAAGATGGTCGCAGGGATTTATGCGAGTTTGAAATCTGGTGGCTATTGGCTATGCGCTGATCTCTGCGCTTCCAGCCACTTGGGCGAGAACCTTGACCACCCCATTGGAACTTTTGGGTACACAGTTTCGTGCATGCATTGCATGTCAGTATCGTTGGCTTACGACGGAGAAGGCCTTGGAGCAATGTGGGGGGCGCAAAAAGCACAGGAAATATTTACAGATGCTGGATTTAAAGTTGAAGAGGTTGCTCGTGTCGATGGCGATGCTGGTAATAACTATTATCTATGCAGGCGCCCTCTGTAGCGAAAGTCTTCGCTACCTCTCGAAGGCCAGATAGCCAATATGTGGTGTAGAATCAGACGTATCTCTTCAAATCCAGCCTTTACTGAGGAGGCCGACAACCCAAATGTTCCTCAGCTCGGCCAATTAATCGCCTGTATTTCACTGTAGGCTTCAAGACCCCACCTGCCTCGGTCGCGGCCAACTCCGGACATTTTAAACCCGCCAAAAGGAGCGTACATATGTGGGGCGATACTGTTAAGTGCGACGTTACCACTTTCCAATTTCTCCCCTATCTGGTATGCGCGTGTTGTGTTCCCAGCGAAAACATAACTGAATAGTCCATAGTCGCTGCTGTTAGCTAATTCAACCGCATGGTCGTCTCCATCATGAGGCATAACGACCACGACTGGTCCAAAAGCTTCCTCCTTTACTACGTGCATATCTGGAGTGCACCCAGCGAGCAAAGTAGGGGAGATAAAGAAACCGTCTCTTTTGGGTCGCTCACCCCCTACAATAATTTCTGCTCCATCATCTACCCCGGATTGGATAAAGGCTTCAACTCGATCACGATGTGACTCAGTTATCACTGGCCCGACAAGAGTGGCTTCTTCACGAGCATCCCCTACAGTCATAAATTCTGAAACTGCGCGCAGCGCTTGAATGGTGGGCTCATAAATGTCTCTGTGGCAGATAACCCTTGTTGGAGCAGTACATATTTGCCCACTATGGAAACCCCAAACGCTTGCGACTCCTCCGACAGCAGATTGCACATCACAATCTTCAGTCATAATAAGGGCGCCCTTCCCTCCAAGTTCCATAAGAAGCCGTTTCATGCTCTTTCCTCCAGCTTCCATAATCTTGGCCCCAACCTGAGAACTTCCAGTGAAGGAAATCATATTTACATCTTTTGTATCTACTAAGGCAGCGCCTACTTCGGGGCTTGAACCGACGATTACATTAACAACTCCGGGAGGGAATACTTCATTTAGGACTTCACCTAGCTTGATAATTGCTAATGGGTCTTGTGGCGCAGGTTTGATGATTACCGTATTCCCCATAGCTAAAGCAGGCGCAATCTTTCCTGCCACATTTACTAGAGGGAAGTTGTAAGGCGTGATACAAGCAACTACCCCAGCAGGTTGTCGAAGAACATTGCCTGTAATAAGTGACTCAGGCGCTAATGCGCTTGCAGCTGAATAGATTGGCGGTAACGGCTGGTTCATTTCAAAAGGTCTGGAGTAATAACGGAAACGATCTATGAACGCTCCAGCTACTTGCATCGTTCTAGCAATTTTTATAGTTGCTCCTGTTTCAGCTTGAACAAGGTCGACCCAATTCCCGCATTGAGACTCAATAGCATCAGCCGCTCGTCCTAAGAATTCACACCTTTTCTCCATAGAAAGCGCTTTCCATGACGCAAGTGCTTCTTTCGCTGCAGCTGCCGCTGCTAGAGCATGCTCAGGTGTAGCTTCTGGCGCACGTCCTACAATTTCAGTTGTATTAGGGTCGACGATGTCATAGTGATCTTTCGTAGAGATGTGCTCGCCGCCGATGAGAATTTTCCATTGCTCGTCAACGTCAATTTCGTTCACTGTTCGCTCCTGTCCTTAAACCTTCTACCAACCTTAACGGCTCATTGAGAATACAACGCTAGATGAACTAACGTATCCTTAGGAAGGTGAGGTAGCAATGTTTGATCTACTTATCAAAGAAGCCCAGATAATTGATGGGACTGGAAGTAAGCGATTCTCTGGCGACGTTGGTATTGCCGGAGACAGGATTTTAGATATAGGTAACCTGAACGGTGCGTCAGCAGTTGAAACTATCGATGCTAAAGGCAAGGTCCTTACTCCCGGGTTTGTGGATGTTCATACCCACCTCGATGCGCAAGTTTTTTGGGATGAGACTCTCTCCCCGTCGCCTCTACATGGTGTGACTTCTATTATCGGAGGGAATTGTGGTTTCACGATCGCGCCATTAGGAGATGACCCGTCTGTCGGCGATTACCTAATGCGCATGCTTTCAAGAGTGGAAGGAATGCCTTTGAAATGTCTTCAGGAAGGGGTCCCTTGGAATTGGAAATCAACAAGCGAATACTTTGATGCAATCGGCGAGAACTTATCTATCAACGCAGGATTTAAAGTCGGACATAGCGCTTTGCGCCGTGTCGTCATGGGACCTGCTTCTACTGAGCGGACATGCACCCCTGAAGAATTATCCGCTATGCAAGATCTACTAAGGGAAGGTCTCGAAGCTGGCGGTGTCGGCTTCTCATCCTCTTGGTCTAGAACACATAACGACCCATTTGGGAATAAGGTTCCCAGTCGCTACGCAGATCGAGAAGAAATGATCGCTCTCTGTAGCGTTCTTTCAGAATATGAAGGAACATCATTAGAGTTCATACCAGCACTGGGCCCCTTCGAACCCTGGGCGATGGAATTAATGAGCGACATGTCTGTAGCTGCAAATAGCCCTTTGAATTGGAATGTCCTCAATATCAACGCACGTACTCTTGAAGAAGGGAAAGCCAAACTTGAAGCAGGAAATGTTGCTTCGGCTAAAGGCGGGAAGGTTGTCGCGCTCACAGTTCCAATGACATTAGCTCTCCATTTAAATTTCATAGGTGGTTTCGTCCTCGATGCTCTTCCAGAGTGGGAAAACTTTATTCTTTCATCCAAGGAAGACAAGCTAGCAGCCCTCCGTGATCCTGAAACCCGAAAAGCGTTAGATCAGAATGCTCAACAAGATGGACCCCTGAGAAATGTTGCTCATTGGGGTGCAAAAACTATCTTTCATACCAAGGCCCCAGAAAACGCTGGCTACGTCGGAAAGACAGTCTATGAAATATCCGAAGCTACTGGGAAGAGCCCTTGGGATACATTGGTGGACATCGCTATTGCCGATGATTTAGAAACATCGTTTGGAAATCCGGTAAATGACGAACCCGATGTAGATTGGAAAGCCCGTATTGAAATCTGGAGAGATTCCCGAGCAGTAGTTGGAGCGTCGGATGCAGGGGCCCACCTCGATCTTTTCCTTAGCTCTAATTATTCGACGTACATGCTTGGTGAAACTGTGCGGAAACGGTCACTTCTACCGTTAGAAGAGGCTATTCATCTCTTAACTGAAATTCCTGCGAAACTCTACGGGCTTCGAGGTAGAGGCACGCTAGCAAAGGGGTCCTTTGCTGACATGGTGATCCTGGATGAGTCAACAATAGGTTCAAATCCAATATCTGTCCGAAACGACCTCCCACTAGGAGCCCAGCGGCTATTCGCCGATGCGACTGGAGTAGAAAGTGTATTTTGTAACGGGAAAGAGATAGTACGTCAAGGAGATTTCACTAGCGCCCGCCCAGGGGTCCTTCTACGCTCTGGGACACATACTGCAGATCCTTCTCTTGATTGATTTCTTCAATTCCACTTTCACATCTTTTGTATACAGGGAGTATTCTTCAAGATGTACAAACAGAGGAGCGTAAGATGTCTGAACCCGTAATTGTCGCAACTGCAAGGACCCCTATAGGTCGTGCAGCAAAGGGAAGTCTTGCTGATGTCAGGCCCGATGATATGTCCGCTTTTATCGTGAAGGACGTTTTGAATAAAGTTGAAGGTCTTGATCCCGCTGAAGTCGAAGACATCATTTGGGGAATCGGTCAGCCAGGAGGAGAAGGCGGTTTCAATATTGGTCGAATCATCGCTGTAATGAACGATATGGAAGTCCCAGGTGTAACAATTAACCGCTATTGCTCATCTTCACTACAAACGATTCGAATGGCAGCGCACGCAATCAAAGCAGATGAAGGTGACTGCTTCGTCGCTGGTGGCGTTGAAACTGTCAGCCGTTATATGCATGGGGCAGCTGACACCGGATCCCACAATGAACTATTTACGACTGCCGAACAAAGAAGCGCCGAACGTACGACCGGAGAAGGAGGCGACTGGAATGCCCCTGATGGATTACCTGACGTCTATATAGCGATGGGACAAACAGCTGAAAACGTCGCTGAACATTTAGGCATCTCTCGTGAACGTCAAGATGAATTCGGTGTCCGTTCACAAAACCGAGCTGAAGCAGCGATGAAACGTGGATTCTTTGAGCAAGAAATAACCCCATTTGAGCTACCCGACGGAACGGTAGTGTCAAGAGATGACGGAATCCGTGAAGGGACAACCCTTGAGGGCGTTTCGCAACTAAATCCAGTATTTAGGCCAAACGGAACAATCACGGCTGGGAATGCTTGCCCACTAAACGACGGGGCTTCAGCTGTTGTCGTGATGAGCGACTCACGCGCAAATGAATTAGGTATTCAACCTCTCGCTCGAATAGTTGCAAGTGGCGTCTCTGCACTAAATCCCGAAATTATGGGCCTCGGCCCGATAGAAGCGTGTCGGCAAGTTCTCAATAGAGCAGGAATGCAGATAAGCGATATCGACCTTGTCGAAATCAACGAAGCCTTCGCAGTCCAAGTACTTGGATCAGCTGACGCCTTAGGGATTGATATCGAAGAGCAACTAAACGTTAATGGCGGTGCTATCGCATTAGGGCACCCGTTTGGAATGACTGGCTCCCGTATCATGACGACTCTGATCAATAGCCTGCAGGATTCTGACAAGCAATTCGGGCTAGAGACCATGTGCGTCGGAGGTGGCATGGGCATGGCGATGATCATCGAAAGACTCTGACATATCTGAACTTAGGATTTATTTATTACTTACTTCTTGGTAGCCGCACTCATGTTTAGGGGATCATATATTGGGGCGAAGGCCCCATTTAGTAAAGAACAGGAGGAACTTTATGGGCCGTCTAGAAGGGAAAGTAGCTGTCGTCACGGGCGCAGGTAATGGAGTTGGCAAGGAACATGCTCTCCTACTTGCTTCAGAAGGCGCAAAAATTATTGTGAACGACATCGGTGACAATGCCGATACTACGGTTGCGCAAATAATCGACGCCGGTGGGGAAGCTAAGAGCATCAAGGCAAACGTCGCCGACTGGTCATCGGGAGAAAATCTAGTGAATGCCGCGGTTGAAAC
>JAQWQL010000029.1 GCA_029244605.1 Acidimicrobiales bacterium
TTCGCCCAGATCGAATATTTCTTGAAATTTTCGACAGAATTCCTGGAGTCTCTATCGATTCAGGATTATCGACGATAGAAGCAGCAATTGTATGGGATATTCGTTTACCTCGAATTGTCCTTGGTTTAATAGTCGGAGGCCTTCTTGCTATGGCCGGCGCCTCATACCAAGGCGTATTTAGGAATCCTTTAGCTGACCCCTACTTGTTAGGGGTTGCGGCTGGTGCAGGACTTGGAGCTACTGTAGCTATCGTTTCAGGTGCTTCTAATGGGAGCGGGATGTTCGACGCCCTTCCAATCGCTGCATTTCTTGGATCAGCTATTGCAGTGGGAATCACATTAGCGGTGGGCGGTGCTGTTAGTCGGTCAACGAGTACCGCAAGCCTCTTGCTGGCCGGTGTGGCCGTCGCATCTTTATTTACTGCTATTCAGACATATATTCAACAGCGAGAATCGACGACTTTGAGACAGGTGTATAGCTGGATACTCGGCCGATTAAGTACTAGCGGGTGGGATGAGGTGATCCTGATTCTTCCTTATGCGTTGGTTTCTGTGACAATTATGTATGCGATGAAGGGGGCTTTAGATGTTTTGGCAGTCGGCGAAGAAGAAGCCCTCTCCCTCGGGCTTCGCCCTGAACGAGTTCGTTGGATTGTCATAGCTGCAGCTTCTCTCGCTTCTGCCTCCGCTGTAGCTGTAAGTGGCCTCATTGCTTTCGTCGGTATCATCGTTCCACATGCTGTTCGACTGGTAGTCGGAGCTTCTAATCGACTGGTTGTCCCCCTGTCTTTCCTTATCGGGGCTGCTTTCTTAACGCTTACTGATCTCCTTGCAAGAACTCTTCAATCTCCGGCTGAGCTCCCAATTGGAGTCGTGACAGCATTTTTTGGAGCGCCCTTTTTTCTCTTTGTCTTAAGAAGGAGATCTGATGGGGTTATCTAGAGTAGAAGAATTTTCCGCCTCCCTAGACCTGGTATCAGTAACGGTCATCCTCGGAGGAGAAAAAGTTGTTAACTCTGTTTCCCTCAATATTGAATCTGGAGAATGGCTGTCAATAATTGGACCAAACGGGTCAGGCAAGTCAAGCCTCCTGCGAGCAATAGCAGGAATCGTTCCCTCAATCGGGAATATTTTTTACAACGGCAATGACCTTTCCCAACTTACCCCGAAACAACGAGCACGAACGATAGCAATCGTTCCCCAAATCCCAGTCGTTCCTCCGAGAGTAAAGGTTCTTGACTATGTCCTTTTAGGCCGAACCCCATACTTAGGTAGGGGATTCCAGCCAACCAAAGAAGATATAACGTATGTCCTGTCGGTTATGGATGATTTGGATCTGGGTAATGTCGCTGAGCGATATGTTACAGAAATGTCTGGAGGTGAACGGCAAAGAGTTATCATAGCTCGTTCTTTGGTTCAGCAACCTAAGATTCTCCTCTTGGACGAACCAACTACCGCCCTTGATTTAGGCCACCAGCAAGAAGTCCTTGAACTCGTAGATAAGCAACGCCAGACTCTAGGGTTGACTGTTATTAGTGCATTCCATGATTTAACTCTGGCCTCTCAATATGGGAACACAATGGCGCTCTTAGTGAACGGAGTGGTTACAGATTCAGGAACACCAAGTGAAGTGATCACTGAAGATTCACTAAAGGAGATCTATGGTGCGAACGTATCGATATATAAGGATGGAGAGACACTGAGTGTGGTGCCTAAACGCCAAGAAGGTTCCTTGAACTGAACTGGGAATAGTGGTCCCTGAGACGATCGGCTAGATTTACATTGTTGGAAATGAAAGAGTTCTCTAGGGGTTAACATGAGTCAAATAAGCGAAGAAGCAGTCAAGGCCGAAGTCTCTGACTGGATTGACAAGAACTGGGACCTTGAACTTACCGTCGCCGAATGGTGGCAACTTATGGCTGATGCCCGACTTTCTCATACGATGCTTCCAGAAGAAGCTGGTGGGAGAGGTTGGAGCAGAGCGCTAAATCATGTTGTGCTAAGCGTGATCGCTGATAAAAATGTCTTAGGCCCACCAACGGGACTAGGAATGATGTTAGCGGCGCCAACAATATCTGCGCATGGTACCCGAGAGCAGATAGAAGAATACATTCCGAAAATTCTCAACGGACAACACGCATGGTGTCAACTTTTTTCAGAACCCGGAGCGGGATCTGACCTAGCTGGTTTGCAGTGCAAAGCGGAAAAGGATGGCGATGAGTGGACTATCAATGGACAAAAGGTCTGGACATCAGGAGGAAAAGTCGCTGATATGGGGATGCTGATTGCCCGTACTGACCCAGAACTCCCTAAGCATCAGGGTATTTCATATTTTGCCTTCGACATGAAACAGCTAGGCGTCGATGTGCGGCCACTGACAGAGATGACCGGACGAGCCTTATTCAACGAAGTTTTTATTACAGATGGTCGAGCCCATGAAAACGCAATAATCGGAGGTAAATCGAACGGATGGCGCGTAGCGAACGCCACCTTAATGTTCGAAAGATCACATCTGGGGAGCGGGACCATTCCCGTCCACACCGCAATACCGGGCACCATCGCCGGACAGTTGGAACGAAAAGTAGGAGAAGTCCTCTCATCGGCTAGTCAGGGACGAGCGGGTGGTTCCCTAGCTATTGGGCCAAAATTATTTGACCAATTAACTGAACTTAGCCAGAAACTGGGACAAGACAAAGAACCCGTAATCCGAGATCAGATGATGAAACTTTACACTCTAGTTGAGGTGAACCGCCTGAATATGATTCGGGCAAAGTCAAGTACGGACAGGACAGGAGCTGAAGGCAATATCGGTAAGCTCATGATGAGTGAGCTTTACCGCCAATTCCGAGAGGTAGGGAATATGGTGATCGGTGCAGACGGAATGTTAACTACTGCCGAAGTGGATCATGGAGGTTGGATCCATGAAGTAACGGTCTTTTCACCAGCTCCTTCGATTTACGGTGGAACGGATCAAGTTCAAAGAAATATCATAGGGGAACGGGTATTGGGTCTTCCCAAAGAACCAGGTCACCCTAAAGAAACCCCATTTACTGATCTTCCCAAAAACTAATGACTTGGGGATTTCGTAGGCCAGCAGCCCGAGTAGTACTTCTTGACAAGAAGAAACAGATATTCCTTGTCAAAGGATCAGACCCCATGCGGCCCGAAAAAGGTACTTGGTGGGAGATACCTGGTGGAGGAATAGAGTCTGGGGAGAAGAGTGAAGATGCTGCGCAAAGAGAGCTATATGAAGAATGTGGCTTTAAGGACGTAGTTGTCGGCCCTTGCATCTGGACTCAGTATGTAGAATTCGATTTTGCAATGTATCATTTCAAATCCGATGAACGCATCCACCTAGCAGAAATCGAAGAGAGCGCTGCATGGGACCCGAAGGGGTTAGAAGCATTGGAGGCAGCAGCATTTGAAGAAGGGAGATGGTGGACGCTTGATGATTTGATGGACTCAGATGAAAAAACGCTTCCAGAGCGATTAAGAGAATTCCTTCCGCAGATTATCAGTGGAGACGTGCCAGAATCCCCAATCGATATTTCTCCTATTGGGGGCCCGAAGCCACCAGAGTAAATGAAGAGCTCAGCTGCCAGTTGCAGCCCGATCTTCTCTCTCAGCAGCTCTAACTGCGTAGCTCAGAACAATCGAAGGAAGCAAGATCACAGAACCTACGATGAGAGTAACAATTACTACTGTCACCAGAGGGCCGTCAAAGTCAGTAGCGAACAGAGAGAAGAACAAAATTATCGCTATGAGCCAGAGAGAATAGCCGGTTCTTTTCCCGATTTTCACAAACCGGCTAACTAAGCGCCTTTGGCTTACAAGTGCATCAGCCATAGCAGCCAGTGAGGTAGAGGTCGGCCCATGTTGTGTCTGTAAGCATAACTTATATTTTGCTTCCTTGCATCGTCCCTGAAAGTTGACTTTCAGGGACATAAACATAGCATGTCACAATTCGGTATAGCCCTATTTCCCAGTCTTCCTGAACAGGAGGGATGTATCCGATTTCCAATTTTGACAATTCATAATCGGTTCCGACAAACTCCTTAAAAGCCTCGTAGCATTTCACTGCTGCCCACCGGTCAAGTTCTGTCTTCCCAGGGTATGGATCCTCTGCTGAAGCAGGATGGATGAACTCTTTATAGATCTCTGAATCGTGGGGTCTTCTGCAATCCACAATTGTCGTCAGGTCAGTTATATCACCGGTCTCCTCATCGACGAGTCGGTATTCATTGAAACAATCCTCTAACCGTAGTTCATATTGGAAATTAACTATCTCCCCTTCAAGGGTTAAAGTATCTTCATTCCCCATTCGGCTTAGCGCACCGGGGAGGATTGACGCATCCGATGATGATTCGGAATCGTTGCTAGATGAACAGCTAAAAGCTCCGACAGCTAGAAGGACTAAGGTAATAGCACATAGGGTCTTTCGAGAAAGCAATTTCATAAACGACACCTATTGCTTGGGGTTAAGTAAAAATAAATTATTGAAAAAGTTCACGTCTTTAAAATACTGGGAGATAGCTGGTGATTCCATTCGAGATTATTGAAACGTCTTTCTAGCTTGGTAAAGTCTTCTCGAGGTGGAAGAACCAGATCGCAACTGCGACGATAAAGGGAAAAAATCCTATTAAGTATGAAGGCCATTTCCTCCAGCGGTTTCCTACAAAAAAGGTTGTTATCAAAAGCATGAAAACGGCGATACCCCATGCGATAGTGGGGGCGATTGCATCCTTATCTCCTTCGAGGCCCTCACCGAAACTTGTTACCTCAGCGGGTTCAGGAATTGGGTCTTCTGTAGTTTCGGCAGAGCTTGTGTTGGTTTCGACTGGTGGAGGGTCATCTTGCATCGTTATCTGCTCAGATGTGCTTTGTTCACTAGAGGAGTCAGCAGGCTCTATTGGAGTTGATGTGTCTCCTCCTTCTATCCCGAACGAGAGGTTAAGGCTAAACGTTGGTTGTTTTGGTGGAGGGTAATAGTCTGCTGGATCTCCGACGAGTTCGGCGACAACGATGATGCGTTGACGTGCAGTTAGTTTCGGATGGCACGAAATCAGAGTCATTCTATTCGGATAAGTATCGAAGTCTTGATCTAGGACATCAAGTCGGTTTGGGCTGATTATAAAGTGGCCTCTTCCGCCCATTTGTTCAACAACACGGTATGTGAAAGATCCTTGAACTGTTTGAATGAGGATTTCATCACCTGGTTCTAGTTTATTAATATCTCCAAATGGAGCCCCCCATGTTGTCCTATGGCCAGCTAAAGCAGAATTGCCCGGCATGCCTGGCAAGGGAGTATGGCTGTAGTGGCCTGGGCCTTTCCGTAAAGCTTCTACTCCCACACCAGCAACTACTGTTTTAGAGAGATTCAAGGCTGGAATATTTAACTGAGCTATCGCTTCTCCTTCGGAACGCCAAAGAAATTCTGCAAGATCGAGGTCCGACTCGCTTTCAGTCTCAGACTGCTCAGGGGCAACTGCGACTTCCTCGACAAGCTCTACAAGATCTTCGAAGTCATCTTCGAGGCCTTCCTGATATCTTTCTGTCAAAAACCCCGTCCCCCAGAGTTGATAGAGGACAAAAAGCAGAGTGAGTGAACCCAGAACAATCATTGCCTGGCCGATACGTCGAAAGATACGTGAAATTAACATCTATGTTGACGTTAGCGAAAATGAACCCAGATTCGGATTCATCGGAGGATCAATTCTCTGAAATGAACTAGTACCGACAGAACTCGTGCAACTTCATTCGATGCCACTAGTTTCTATCTTGTGGACTATTTGATTGGCTATCTAAGTTGAACGAAGTTATTAATCTTCAAGAAGCTGTAGTAACGCTGGGGCAATTTCCCGCCTTAACAGGGGTTACATTGCAGGTTTCTCAAGGAGAAATCGTTACGGTATGTGGGCCAAACGGAGCAGGGAAATCTACATTGTTGCGGCTTTGCGCTGGCTTATTGCCAGTTCGCGAAGGATCTGCATCTGTCCTAGGAGAAGATCTGCATACAAACAGGAGATCCATTCGTCCCGACATTGGTTTACTAGGACATAAATCAGGGCTATACGACGACCTCACCGTAGAAGAAAACGTTGCGTTTTGGGGTTCGATGGTCAGAGCCGGAGATCTTGAAGTTAAAGAAGCTATTAAATATATGGGGCTTGACGGCCGTTTACGAAATGTACTCGTTCGGCAACTTTCAGCGGGGCAAAGAAGAAGAACATCCTTTGCTGGCCTCGTCGTTCAACGTCCTTCTCTCTGGCTTCTTGATGAACCCCATGCTGCTCTAGACACTGAGGGTCGTGATCTTGTGAATAACCTGATTCAAGACGCTGCTGCATCTGGTGCAACGGTCTTATTAGTCTCGCATGCGCCTAAGGAGCTTTCTTCTCCTTCCGGACGATTTGTGACTTTAGCTGGTGGTCAGATTACTAGCGACACTAACAAAGAGGGGAGCGGCGATGGAACTTCGTGACGCATGGTCTATCGCCCGCAAAGATCTCCGGATTGAGTTTCGCTCCCGAATCCTTACGAATCAGATCGCTCCGTACACTCTGTTGATTGTGGTTCTCTTTGGCTTTGCTTTAGATGCAGATACCCAGACATTGCGGGACACGGGTCCTGGCTTGTTTTGGGTTGCTGTTCTCCTCATAGCTCTTTTGGCAGTTCAACGCGCTGTCAAAATCGAAGATGATGACGCGGCAAAGGAGCGTATGCTGCTTACTCCCGTTCACCCATCTTCTGTATTTCTTGGAAAAGCGATAGCTCTTTTCGTCCAGTTATTTGCGTTAGAAACTCTTCTTTTCTTTGTGATGCTTGCCCTATTCGACCTTTCCGTCGAAGACCCACTGTTGATATGTTTCTCTGCAGTTCTAGCGACTATAGGGATAGCATCCTCGGGTACGCTCTATGGTGTCATTACAGCCGGAGTCGGTGTTCGGGAAACCCTTCTGCCGATTCTGCTGCTGCCGGTGCTAGCGCCAATCGCAATTGGAGCCACAAGGACCTTCGGCGATGCATTTGGCCGTGTCGACGCGGATGGCTGGGCTTGGTTCGGACTTCTATCTGTATTTGCAGTTATATACACTGTTTTAGGTATGTTTGCCTATGGGCAACTAGTGGAGGATGCGTGAAAATTAAATTTAAGGAAGTAAAAGAGGGTCGATTCAATGCAACAAGTTCCCGAAGTACCCGTTTTCTCGGTTTCTGCCTTGCTCTTGGTATCCCAACCTTGATCCTATTCGCATTCGTCTTTAGTCCGAAAGATGACACGATGGAGGATGCAGTCAGGCTGCTCTACATACATGTCCCTGTAGCTATCTTTTCATATGTTGCATTCGGTATCACCGCTATTGGAAGTATCTGCTATTTATGGAAGCAATCGCGCTGGTGGGATACGACAGCGCATGCTTCCGCTGAGATCGGCGTAATCTTTTCTGCTTTGACCCTTATAACTGGCAGTATCTGGGGTCGTCCGACTTGGAACACATGGTGGGAATGGGGAGATGTCAGGCTCGTCACAACACTGGTAATGTTCTTGATGTTTGTCGGATACCTTGCTCTTCGGCAAGTTCCCGCCCAGCCACAGATCCGCGCAAAACGAGCAGCAATAGTCGGGATTATCGGAACTATAAACATACCTATAGTCAATCGCTCTGTGGAGTGGTGGGAGAATAGCACCCTTCATCAGCAGTCATCGCTTACTGACGGGAACTTAGAAGACCTAACCCTCTTCACATGGTTTTTGGGAACATTGATCTTGGGAATTGCTTATCTGTGGCTTATGATCCACCGGTTCAGAGTCGGATGGCTTGCAAGCGAACATGAAGCTCTTGGCTATGGAGCCGCTATAGAGGAACGCCAAGCTGAAGCAGGCATACAGACTGCGATAGCATCTGAATACCGTGAAGAGGGAGAAATAGAATGAGCCATCTAGGTTATTTGATTGCCGGTTGGGCTTTCGGAATCGGAGTACCGGGGATCTACGCAATTTTTGTTTTACGCCGAGGACGAAAGCTCTCCGCTGAGGTTCCTGTCGAGCGTCAAAGATGGATTTCCTCAGGTGAGGAATAGGTGAGGGTTATAGATGGACAAGGGTGAAGCGGGTATTGACCTTACCCCGAGAAAAAATATACGCCCCAGCTTTCCAAGATGGATACCTGGGTTAGTTCTCCTTGCTGTAGCACTAACGATTGTTGGCCTTGTCTGGTTTCTGGCAACGAATAGCCAATCCTTTTTAGAGGCAGATCAAGCAGTAGCTGAAAGGGAAGAACTAGGACAAAAGCGCTTCCAGTTGCTTGGGTCGCCCATCTCGAGCGCTGGCCCAGACCAAACGTTCATCATTGGAGAAAATGAGTACACCCTCTTTACCATTGCATTCGATGGTGTCTTTGTGGACGTAGTAAGTAGGGGCACACCTCCGGACTTATTCGATCAAGGAGTTCCTGTCGTCTTAGAAGGCAGATGGGAGAATGGGCCAATTCCAGTAACAGAGTATGTTTTCCCTAACGGGGCAAATGATGGCTGGTGGTTTGCTGCTGACAGAATACTGGTGAAGCATGACAATGACTATCGTAAGGACCGAATTGATGATGCTGAAAATAGGGGGCAACCGGAATAGAATTCCGGCTTCTAGGAGATGAGATGAATCTTGCGATTGGACTAAGCGGTATCGTGCTTTCTCTCGTAGCCGTTTTGTCTGGGATATTAACTATCGTCATAGGGCTTCGCTATTCACGAAAGAAGCTTCTCATCCTCGGAGCTCGTTATTCATGGCTTGTCCTAGCTGGAATGATGATCGCTACTTTCGCAATGCAGCGGGCGTTGATCACTCGAGATTTCTCAGTAAAGTTTGTGGCTGAACAAGGTAGCAGCCTGACGCCTCCTCTTTTCAATATTGCGACAATGTGGTCAGCGCTAGAAGGCTCTGTATTGCTTTGGGGTTTGATTCTTGCCGGATATCTCGTTGTTGTGACTGTGAAGTTCAATGGCCGATACACCGACCCTATGGTTGCATGGGCTTTAGTGGTCATATTCTTTGTAATGGGATTTTTCGCCTTAGCAATGATAGGCCCAGCAAACCCTTTTCAGTCATTCGACCCACCTATCGGATATGACGGGCCGGGTCCAAATCCCTTATTGCAAAATCATATCCTTGTTGCGTTTCACCCTCCCATGTTGTATCTAGGGTTTGTCGGTTTCACGGTTCCCTTTGCTTTCGCAATCTCTGCACTCATTACTGGTCGTCTCGGAGAAGGTTGGCTGTTGGAAACCAGACGATGGACGTTATTTGCATGGGGCTTTCTTACTGCCGGAATTATTCTTGGAGCTTGGTGGGCATACGATGTCCTAGGCTGGGGTGGATACTGGGGTTGGGACCCCGTTGAGAATGCATCCTTGGTTCCATGGTTGACTGGGACAGCATATATCCATTCCGTACTTGTTCAGGAACGTCGGGGTTTGCTTCGCGTTTGGAACCTTTCTCTGATTTGCGCAACTTTTGCATTGACGATTTTGGGCACTTTCATTACCCGTTCAGGAATCCTTGCTTCTGTCCATGCATTCTCCGCAGGTAACTTTGGCGGGTGGTTGCTAGTGTTTTTCTCGATAATTGTGGTCGTAGCGGTCGCTCTTATCTTCTGGAGGGGAGAGCGTCTACGTTCTCCTGGAGGGATGGATTCACCGCTTTCTCGTGAAGGGGCATTTCTCGCCAACAACTTTGCGTTTGCTGTTTTTGCCTTTGTTGTTCTTCTCGGGACAGTTTTCCCGTTGATTGTTGAAGCATTTCAAAATCGGCAAATATCTGTCGGCGCTCCATATTTTGAAAAAATGAGTATGCCTATCGGTTTTACGTTGCTATTCCTCATGGCCGTTGCTCCTTTGCTGCCCTGGAGGAAAGCGGGCAGGGAACTTTTAGTTCATCGTGTGGAATGGCCAGCTTGGGGCGCGGCATTAAGCATAGTTATTGCGGTGGCGGTAGGTGCACGTGGAGCGTTGCCACTTCTTGGATTTTCTATGGCGGGATTTGCAGGAACCAGTGCAGTCAGGCAGTTAGCCCTATCAGCACGGAGGCATAGATTTCGAGGTTTTCTAGGGAGAAAGAATGGAGGAATGGTCGTCCATATTGGTGTCATTCTTCTTGCAGTTGGATTTATTGCGAGTTCCTCATTCGTTGACCAAGCTTCAATTTCTCTCACGACTGGAGAAAAAGTCCGGATAGCGGAAACTGACGTAACCTATATCTCTTCGAATACCTATACCCACCCAAATCGGATCGAAGAGGAGGTGCTTCTCGAGGTGGATGGGCAAATTTTAAGCCCGGCAGTTGAGAGGTTCATCGCGTCTGGTCAAATTGTCCCCGCTCCTGATACAAGAATTACTTTATACGAAGATATTCAAGTAGCTCTTCTAGACCCTCCTGAAGGTCAAGAAAAGAAGATTGTCATACAGATCACTCGACAACCCATGCTGGTTTGGATTTGGCTTGGTGGTCTTCTGATGCTGCTCGGAACCGCTCTTTCGCTATTTCCGGAAACACGAAGACCGTACTTACGGGATAACATTCCGGAGGCGGCGGACCCCGTGCTAGAAAAGGATCTGCAAGAATGACTCCATTTAAGTGGGCCACCGCAGTAATTGCCGCACTTTCGATCGCTTTTATTGTGATCCTTGCTGTACAGAACCAGCAACAAAATACTCCGAATTTTGATTTAGTAGGCGAGTTGTCTCCAGATGTAGAAGGAGAATCAGCAAGGGGAGAAGCCATTGACTTGGATCAAATCCTCCAACAAAATCGGTCAAAGGTGCCAGCCCAGCAAACATGGGTAGCAGTGAATTTTTTCGCTAGCTGGTGTTCAGGGTGCATTGTGGAACATGGTGACCTTCTCCAATTTCACGAAGAAGGGGTAGTCAATGATGATGGAGTGGTTTGCCCGACCCAGCTCCTAGGGGTTGCCTTTAATGATGAGGAAGCAGACGTTAAGGATTTCTTCGACCGACTCGGAGGCGATTGGCCGGTGGTTGTTGGGTCTGAGACAAATCAGATAGCCCTTGACTTCAGTGTGCTAACAGCTCCCGAAACGTTTTTAATTGCGCCAAGTGGGCTCATCGTTCTTAAAGTAATTGGCCCCGTAACCTATCAGCGGCTCTCTGAAAGCATCTCATGTTAAAAGCAAAACTCCTTCGGCGTTTCTCTTGGATTCTTCTCACTGCTACCTTTTTCACGGCTCTGATTATTGGCAGTGTGGGCCGGTCGGGTGAGCAAAGCTCGGCAGATAGGGCAGCAGGTCTTGCTTCATCAATTGCTTGCCCACAGTGTTCGGGACAGCCAGTTTCTGAAAGTAACGCCCCGATAGCGCAGGTTATTCGAGCTGAAATCAAAAATCAGGTTGATAGCGGCCTTACCGATGATCAAATACGGGCTTTCTATAGAACAAAATATGGAGATTGGGTGGATCTCAACCCTGGAAACGATGGTATCGAGATTCTTGTTTGGGTCTCCCCGTTCCTTATCGCTGGAGTTGCAATTGGAGGCATGATACTCGCCTTCTCCCGGAGGAGAGACGCTGACACCGACAACGAACTGAGCGACGAGTCACGAAAGCGAGTCCAGGAACTTCGAACGACCTACGAATCGGGTGAATCCCATAGAGGCCAGAATGACAGAGAATAGTGACGAAGGAGAAATATCAGATAGCAACTTCGCCGCTGAGCAAAAAGAATTTCTTCTGAAGTCGCTTCATGAATTAGATCAGGAATTCGAAAATGGCAACCTCTCCCTCGACGACCACGAAATGCTTGTCCAGCGTTATACGCGGGAACTCGCCAACGTTACCGAAGCAAAAAAAGTTGTGGATAGCGGCTCAGAACCAAAAAAGGGCTACCGGACGAAGGCACTTGTATGGTCTCTGGGAATAGTCCTTCTCGGGGCAGCCGCAGGTGTCACCATTAGTCAAACGTCAGGAGCCCGCTCCAGCGGAGAGAGCATAACTGGGTCCATACGAAAGAGCGTCAGCAGTCAAATATCTGAGGCACAGATGCTGCTTGGCAATCGGGACCGGTGGGGAGAAGCGATTGAAATTTTTGATGACGTGCTAGAAACACAGCCCAGCAATGTTGAAGCGCTTACATACCGTGCTTGGCTAAATTACCAAAGCGGCGGTGAGGTGTCGGCCCAAATAAAGGCATGGGAAGAGGTCCTTTTCATTGAGCCTGGATACTCTGATGCTCTGGTTTTCCTCTCCATCTCCCTCTCGAATGAAGGAAGATACGATGAGGCATCCCTCTACCTTGATCAACTTCGGTCTAACCCCGTGCGAGAAGACATACTTGCGATTGTTCAACAACGCGGCCTCTATGGGGAAGTCTACGGTGAAGCGCTTTATCCGACGATTGTAGATATCTCTAAACCAACTTTAGAAGAGCTGCAGCTAGAAGCAGAGATCGGGCTTGAAGTAGCGAACTACCTTCTCCTCTCCGAGAAGGATGAACGTACAGTGAGTGCCATCAAAATATATCGAGCCATTATTATGGATTTTCCTTCCCGCCCTGAAGCATTAAGTCGAGAAGCTCTACTCTTAGCCCAAACAGGCGATCAAGACTTATTTGCCAAGGCAATAGACCAGATGAACTTCGCTGTCGCAGAAAACCCAAACAACGTTGAGGCCCTTTTGTCACGTGCTACTGTGCTCGCTGAGTTTGATCAAGAAGGTGCTTGCAACGACTTGGAAAGCATCAATGAGATTCTTGCTGCAGGTGATCAGTCGGCTGAAGAACCAATACGGGTACAGATGGAAAAAATTCGTGCCTTTGCTGCATGCACTTAGTCAAAATCTACTGCTGTGACACAAACTTCGTCCCCTTGAGGGAGACTTGCACTTAATGTAGTTGTTCCGTGTCCGTAAAGAGATCCGAGCATGCCCTTTACCATCCCTCGATCCACGGCACATATTACCGGATGCTGTACAGCAGCATCGCCGAAAGGACAATGTTCAGTGACGATTTGAAGATCTTCACCGAATTGCTCTGCATGGGCGGAGAATCCATGAGCCGTAAGCGCTCCAGCAATAACGTGCAGACTTTGCCTGAAGGAATAGCCTGTTTCCTCAGGTGAAAGTGATTCCGCCATTGTTCGTCCGTACTCAATTCCGACTTCTTCAGCGAGTTGCTCAGCATCTTTCTCTGAAAGAAGAGATAATGCTTTCCCAAGAAGCGTTATCAGAACATCATGATGTCTTATGGGAAACTGGATCGAAATATTGGATTCAGAACAGCTATAGATTTTAGCGGGCCTTCCAGCTCCGGTAGTAGCAGACCATCCCACGTCAAGGTACCCACCTGCCGCTAACTTATCGAGGTGGTGGCGCGCGACATTCGTATGCAGGTCGAACTTCTCAGAAATTTCGCTAGCGGTCATCCCTTCCTGGCAGGTACGGACATGCAGATAAATATCACGTCGTGTCGGGTCACCGAACGCTGATGTGATCGCTGAGACTGCTGATGAGAATTCAGTTGGGCTTAGATATTGTTCTGAATCAAGAATTTTGTTCATTTTTCCTCTAACGGTTCTCCAGAGAATAATTCCCGCTTAGGCATTTTCCCCATCTTAGTGGCTAAAATCTTTTCATAAGCTCGAATTGGGCCTATGTGATACCTAGAACCCGGAAAGAGAGTAATCAGGGAGCGATGAGTATAAGCAAAGAACAGGCGCTACAAGCACTCCAACCTATACAAGACCCCGAGTTGCATAGAAGCATCGTTGATCTTGGAATGGTCCGCAGCATTGAAATCGACGGTTCAACTGTTGAGGTAGAAATAGCACTGACAATCGCGGCATGCCCGATGAGGACAACTATTGAAAATAGTGTCGTTGAAGCCATCGAAAGCCTTGATGGCGGGTTGGAATGCAATATTGATTTTGGGGTGATGAACGACGAGGAACGCTCGCGAGTTACAGAGGTAGTTCATGGAAACCCATCTGAAACTGCAGGGTCACAACCAGCGCACGGCCATGCAGAAGGAAGACTAATCCCTTTTGCTGAAGCCGATTCACCTACGAGAGTGTTGTTAATCGCGTCAGGTAAAGGAGGGGTTGGGAAATCCTCTGTGACAACGAATTTAGCGATCGCTTTGGCATTACAAGGGAAAGATGTAGGGGTAGTAGATGCAGATGTTTGGGGATTCTCCATTCCAAGGATGCTTGGGATAGACAGGCCACCAACGATAATCAATGAATTGCTCATACCCCCAGAACGACACGGGGTTAAAGCAATCTCAATGGGATTTTTTGCTAAAGAAGACCAGCCAGTTATTTGGCGGGGACCAATGCTGCATAAGGCACTCGAGCAGTTCCTAACTGATGTCTATTGGGATGACCCCGATTACCTCTTGATAGATTTGCCGCCTGGGACTGGAGATATAGCGCTATCTCTTGCCCAGTTCCTTCCCCGTTCTGAACTGTATGTCGTGACTACCCCTCAAGCAGCAGCTCAGAAAGTTGCGCAACGAGCTGCCTTTATGGCAGAGAATGTGAATCTGGCTGTCAAAGCCGTCATCGAGAATATGTCATGGTTCACGGGAGACGACGGAAAGCAGTATTTCTTATTTGGCTCAGGGGGAGGAAATGACCTAGCCGAACGACTTGATGTCCCACTCATCGGCCAAATCCCCTTCGCTATCGATTTGCGAGAAGGGTCTGACAGCGGCAACCCATTGATGGTAGAACTTCCCGAAAGTGAAGCTGGGAAAGTCTTCTCCCATATGGCTGAGATGATTGATGTAGAGTTAGCGCCGACTCGAAAATACAATAAAGGACTTAAATTCCTCGACTAGAGGCAGAAAGGAGATCCAATGATCATTCGCGTGGGGGTTGGAGACATAGCTAAAGAATTAGAGATTGAAATGCCGGAAGATACAAAAATCGATGAGATAAAAGGCAGGATTGAAGATGCCTTAAACGGAGATTTATCCGTGCTCTGGGTCACGGATAAAGATGGCCGTCAAGTTGGTATTCCTGCCAGCAGGATTACGTTTGTTGATATCGGCGTAGAGGCCACACCAAAGATCGGATTTGGCGCCAGCTAACCTTCATTGCCTTAATGGGGTTCAAATCGTGGGAGTCTAGGAAATGGACTCGGATTAATTGTATGAAAGAACTCGCTGTCGCCGAATTTCGCGCCGTTCCTCTTCGGATCGACCGCCCCATAC
>JAQWQL010000030.1 GCA_029244605.1 Acidimicrobiales bacterium
AGGGGGAAAATTTTTTTCTCAAAGGTCGCTTACTTCAAAGAACTTCAGAATCAGGTAAAAAATCTGATAGTAAGTAATTGATTGGCCAGTATTGGTTATCATTGCATAAAGACGATCAGAGGGAGGCTCTGTGGTTGCAACCATTATTATCATCATTGTCGTTGCGCTTGTTCTTCTATTTCTCGTGCTGCAATACAATAGTCTTGTTCGTTTGCGGAACAGAACAAAGAATGCTTGGGCGCAGATAGATGTTCAACTCCGTCGTAGGTATGACTTGATTCCCAATCTTATTGAGACGGTCAAAGGCTATGCAGAGCATGAAAAAGAAACGTTCGATGCAGTTGTACAGGCTCGAAGTTCCGCGATGTCTGCATCTGGCCCAGCCGATCAGGCACAGAACGAGAATCTACTTGAAGGGACTTTGAAGTCGCTCTTTGCCTTGTCTGAGGCTTATCCAGATTTAAAGGCAAATGTGAATTTCCTTGAATTGCAAGAGGAGTTGACAAGCACGGAAAGCAGAATTGCGTTTGCCCGCCAACACTTTAATGACAGTGTTCTGGGATATAACAACAAAATCGAAGTGTTTCCTTCAAATGTGATCGCAGGCATGTTCAAGTTCGAGCAAGAAGAATTCTATGAAGTAGAAGGTGAAGCTGAAGGGCCAGTGCAGGTCCAATTCTAATGGACTCAACGGTTGCGACTTTCCGCGCTTCATTGCTCTTTATGGCTTGCGCGATAATTGACTCGCTATTTCTTATCGCGATAGGCCTCTTGGTCGGCATCGATCTTGTTATCTTGCTGCCATGCTCACTTGTTTTTGCAAGCATTTGGATCTTGATTGTTTATCGGAGAATCGATTCATTTATTTTGAAAAGAATTCACGCTATTCCAGCGAAATTAGGAAATTATCCGGGGTTCCAAAATCTTGTAGAAGGTGTATGCATCTCTTATGGATTTAGAAAACCTGCACTTTTCGTTGTTGAAGATGTTGCTCCTAATATGATGATGGTCGGTCGGAGCCCCCAATATAGCAATTTGGTTGTGACAACTGGCCTGCTTGATCGCGTGCAACGGCCTGAGCTTGAAGGGCTGATTGCTCATGAGTTGTCAAGGTCGAGAAACCGGATCTCATATCTCGAAGGGGCATTAGCAATACTTGTCGCATGGCCTTGGTCATTCATCCCCACCCTCGTTGAAAAAGTCAGTGCAAAATTTATCGACCCATGGAGTATCGCAGAAATTGATATAGCTGCGGTTGGACTTACTAGGTATCCCCCTGGGTTGGGGAAAGCGTTAGAAAGCATCCATTCTGATGGGAGGGAACCCACACACAATCCTAGGTTTTGTAGGCATATGTGGATTAATCCTCCAAGTGAGCCACTAGTTGTCACTGGGTTCTCTACGAATGACCGTATTGCTGCACTTGCAGAGCTCTGATTTTGCTTTATCAACGTCTATAGCCAGATCTTATAAATTAGAGATAAGATTTAATTTATGGCTGAACAAAACACCGAAGACATTAAAATGACAGGCACCGTGAAGGTAAAGCGCGGTCTTGCTGAGATGCTTAAGGGCGGGGTAATCATGGATGTGGTCACACCCGACCAAGCGAAAATTGCAGAAGATGCAGGTGCTGTTGCGGTCATGGCCCTTGAACGTGTCCCAGCTGATATACGCGCTGATGGTGGGGTAGCTCGAATGAGCGACCCTGAGATGATAGAAGGAATTCAAGAGGCTGTCACCATACCAGTTATGGCGAAAGCTCGGATTGGTCATTTTGCCGAAGCTCAAGTGTTGGAAGCTCTAGGCGTCGATTATGTTGATGAATCCGAAGTCCTTACTCCTGCAGATGAAAAACACCATATCGACAAGTGGGCATTTGAAGTGCCTTTCGTCTGCGGCGCTACAAATTTAGGGGAAGCACTCAGAAGGATTTCTGAAGGTGCTTGTATGATAAGGAGCAAAGGCGAAGCCGGAACAGGGAACGTTGTTCAAGCTGTTCGGCATCTACGGACAATTTTGGGGGACATCCGCAAGCTCGGACAGGCAGACTCTGCTGAAGTTTTTGACTGGGCGAAAGAACTTCAAGCTCCACTGCCTCTTGTCCAAGAAGTTGCCTCGACAGGCCGCTTACCGGTACCCATGTTTTGTGCGGGCGGGTTAGCAACTCCCGCTGATGCAGCTCTTGTAATGCAATTAGGGGCTGAAGCTGTCTTTGTCGGTTCAGGGATATTCAAATCAGAGAATCCAGAACCGCGCGCTAAAGCTATCGTTGAAGCGACTACGAATTTCACACGTCCAGAAATCATAGCGAAAGTCAGTCGAGGATTAGGCGTTCCTATGACTGGAATAGGAATGGACGAAATCCAGATTAGGTTAGAAGATCGCGGTTGGTGAGTCTTGAAAGTCGGCGTTCTCGCACTTCAAGGCGCCTTTGCAAGCCATATGGAAGCTCTATCCTCCCTTGGCGTCGAAACTCTTGAAATACGAAAATCTGAGGATATAGACAAAGTAGATCGGCTGGTCATCCCAGGAGGAGAATCAACGGCGATTTCTATGCTTTTGGACTGGAACGGGATGCGGGATCCGATCCAAAAAGCAATAGCTGCTGGGATGCCAATGTTCGGGACATGCGCTGGAATGATAGTCCTTGCGAGAGAAGTACTTGATGGGCGAGAGGATCAAACCCCTCTTGGAGCAATTGATATAACTGTCCGCAGGAATGCATTTGGTAGGCAGGTGGATTCATTCGAAACCAATATAGAGGTAGTCGGGTTTGACGATCCGTTCCCCTCAGTATTCATTCGCGCGCCAATAGTTGAGTCAGTCGGAGAAGGGGTGGAAGTATTCGCTACTGTTGATGACAAAATTGTCTTATGTGGAACGGAGTTAATACTCGTGGCTTCATTTCACCCAGAGTTATCTAACGATAGAAGAATTCACGAAATGTTCTTATCTATGGAAGCTTCAGGAACTCAGGGGTAGGATTTCAGTATGTCTGGTCATTCGAAATGGGCGACGATAAAGCATAAAAAAGGGGCTGCGGATAAGAAGCGCGGCAAACTTTTCGCAAAATTAATAAAGCAAGTTGAGGTCGCAGCGCGCCAAGGCGGAGGGGATTTAGACTCTAACCCTACCCTAAGGACGATGTACCAAAAAGCTCGAGATAATTCCGTTCCTCTCGACACAATTGAAAGGGCCATAAAGAGAGGGACTGGAGAGCTCGAAGGTGTGGACTACGAAGATGTCACTTATGAGGGCTATGCCCCTAACGGTGTGGCGCTATTTATCGAGACCCTTACGGATAACCGGAACCGGACGGGGTCCGAAGTAAGGTCGACTCTGTCAAAACATGGGGGTTCTCTTGCGGAACCAGGTGCAGTAGCTTGGCAGTTTGAGCGAAAAGGGGTAATTATCTTGGATCGCCAAGTCGATGAAGATGAATTGATGATGGTGGCTCTAGAAAGTGGAGCGGAGGATCTCGTAGACGAAGGCGATACGTGGAGGCTGACGAGCGACCCAACCGATCTAAATGACTTACGCGATGCTTTGGAGGGGGACGGGATCTCCTTTCTTTCAGCTGATCTTACTTTTTTGCCTACTCAAATTGTGCCGCTGGCGGAATCTTCAGCAGCGAAGCAAGTCTTAAATCTGATCGACCTTTTGGATGAATTGGATGATGTCGATGCAGTGCATGCAAATTTCGATATTCCTGATTCTGTTATGCAAGAAATAGCTGGTTAGCGCCTAGAGGAAGAACATTTCAATAGGTTGGCTTACCTGATCAGGTTTTCCCGTGTGGTAGTTCATTATGTGCCAACGTCCACCTGTATTGACGTTATGCCGCTATGATCGTACATATGTTCGTATTAGGAGTGGACCCCGGTTTATCGCGTTGCGGGTATGGGGTGGTCCAAAGAAAAGATGGAAAAGAAATAGCTATAGCTGCAGGGGTTATCGAAACGCCTGCAGATATGGAAACTCCTTATCGTTTGACGTTGTTAAGAGATGAAATTCGAGAATTAATTGTTGACTATAAACCTGAAGTTGTAGCCATTGAACGTGTTTTATTTCAGCGTAATGTTGCAACAGCGATTTCAGTAGGTCAGGCAATTGGGATAGCAATGACTGAGGGCATTTCTGCTGGTTGCAAGGTTATCGAGTTCTCGCCAAATGAAGTGAAACAAGCAGTTGCAGGCCATGGAGGAGCTGATAAGGAAGAGATGGAAAAAATGGTGCAGATTCTTCTAGGAATCCAGACCCCACTACAACCAGTAGATGCTGCTGATGCATTAGCCCTGGCCCTATGCTTTCTAGCTCGGCAGCGTGTGGAGGCATAATGACAATCGGTAGCCTACGAGGCGTCTTGTCGCTTGTTGAAGATCAGGAGATAATTGTTGAAGTTGGAGGTGTGGGGTATCGAGTCTTAATCGCTCCTTTGACTCAAAATCAGTTCGGTGAGAAAGGTTCAGAGATTCTTATCTATACACACCACCATTTCCGGGAAGATGCCCAGACTTTGTTCGGCTTCCCAACTCGTGAAGACTGCCTGTTCTTTGAAGCGCTTATCTCTACTCATGGGGTGGGTCCATCTTTGGGGCTTTCGATACTTTCGACCCACTCACCAAATCAGCTTGCTCAAATCCTAGTAGATGAGGACTCGGAGGCATTGTGTCTAGTTCCTGGTATCGGAAAGAAAACTGCCACACGGCTTATCGTTGAGTTGCAGTCAAAGATTGATTTCGCTTCCATTTCTTTGAATGGCCAGGGGCGAAACGGGTACGACGCCGCTACAGAAAACTCTACTCTTAAAGATGTTCGTGATGCCTTAAGCGGCCTTGGCTACGGCAATGACGAAATACAAGTAGCAATGAAAAACTTACCATCCAATACCGACTCATCACTATTACTTAAACTCGCATTACAAGAGTTAGCAACCGTGACATAACAGAATACTAGATACCTTGGTTTATTTATGAGAGAAGAACTTCTTTCCCCAGAAAATTCAGTTGAAGAAGAGGCGATCGATGTTGAGTTGGATGCCTTGGGTCTTAGGCCATCGTGTCTCGGAGATTTTATTGGTCAGCCTGAATTGAAAGAACATCTATCGATAATCCTTGGTGCTGCGAAAAAGAGGGATCAGCCTTCTGATCATTTACTTTTCGCGGGGCCGCCTGGTCTAGGGAAAACTACATTAGCAAATATTGTTGCGCGTGAAATGGAAGTTTCTCTCCATACGACATCCGGACCTGCGCTTGAGCGCGCTGGAGACCTTGCCGCTATTCTTACAAAATTAGAGCCTGGAGACGTTCTGTTTATCGATGAGATCCACAGATTGAATAGAGCTGTTGAGGAAGTCCTCTATCCAGCTATGGAAGACTTTCAATTAGATATTGTGTTAGGGAAAGGCCCTGCTGCACGTTCTGTTCGTCTGGCGGTATCTCCGTTTACATTGGTGGGTGCTACGACTCGAACGGGCCTGATAACCGGCCCTTTACGTGACCGTTTTGGCTTAGTGGCGAGGATGGATTATTACAATGCTGCGGATTTAAACGCGATCATCCTTCGTTCCGCAAATATATTTGAAGTTGAAATTGATGAAGATGGAAGTAAAGAAATAGCAGTTAGGTCTAGAGGTACACCTCGAATAGCAAATCGGTTACTTCGCAGAGTTCGGGACTATGCAGAAATCAAAGCTGAGGGCGCCATAGATAAGGAGATTTCTGTAGATGGATTAAAGCTATTTGGTGTCGACGAGCGTGGATTGGACAAGGTGGACAGGGCAATTCTCAGTGCGATTTGTGCGCGATTTAAAGGTGGTCCCGTTGGTTTATCAACACTCGCAATTAGCGTTGCTGAACCGACAGAGACAGTGGAAGATGTCTATGAACCGTTTCTGATACAGCAGGGGTTTATTATGCGGACGCCGCGTGGGAGAGTGGCGACAGATGCCGCATGGCACCATCTTGGTCTGGAACCTCCAGAAACGAACTCGCTATCTTCTCCAAATCTATTCTCTTAACCCAATAGTTGAATTAGCGCTTATGCTGTTTTGAATGGAGACTGATTTATTTGATTACTCTTTGCCCCTAAGTGCGATAGCGCAGTCTCCTTCATCTCCTCGTGATTCCTCACGCCTGCTCGTAGATGGAGAAAACATTCAGCATAAGCTCGTCAGAGACCTGCCCTCAATTCTTAGGAAGGGTGACCTCGTCGTATTCAATGACACTAGGGTAATGCAAGCAAGGTTGAATCTCTTTAAAGAAACAGGCGGGGCTGTTGAGGTCCTTGCTCTCGCTGAGATATCAGATGGGCGATGGGAGGCATTGGTAAGACCAAGTAGAAAGGTTGCTACGGGAGCTCTCTTATATGATTCCAACCGTCAACCTGTGCTGAAAGTAGTGGGGGATGGGAGATCCGGTATAAGGGTGGTAGAACCTACCCGAGGCGCCGTTCGGGAACTGATGAGAGACCATGGGAAGATCCCTCTCCCTCCTTATATCACCGCTGAATTGCAAGATAGTGAACGATACCAAACTGTATTCGCTAGAGACGAGAGCTCTGTTGCTGCTCCTACAGCGGGCTTGCACATAACTCAGTCCGTCCTAGAGGGAATAAAAAAAACAGGTGCAGGTACAGCTTTTGTAGAGCTTAGTGTCGGTCTTGGAACCTTTCGCCCTATAGAGGTAAACGATATTTCTGATCACTCTATGCATGAGGAGAGTTACCGTATTTCCTCACATGCGTGGGATGCATGCAAAGAAGCAGAAAGAGTTATCGCTGTTGGTACTACCGTTGTTCGTGCGCTCGAATCAGCAGCGGCGACAGGGAACCTTATGGGGACAACTGACTTATTTATAGTTCCAGGGTTTGAATTCAGACTCGTGGATGCATTGTTAACGAATTTTCATCAACCGCGATCGACATTACTGGTGATGATCGAAGCTTTCGTTGGCAGTCGGTGGCGTAAGCTCTATTCAGAAGCTTTAGCTAGCGGATACCGTTTTCTTTCTTTCGGGGATGCGATGTTTCTTCAGAGAGAACCGAGTTAAGAAATTCGTGCTACATACACTGGAGAGCAATGAAAATAGAACACACGCCAAATTTTAGTGTTGTGGCAACAGATGGCTCAGCTCGATTAGGGGAACTCTCTATGGAGAGGCATTCTTTAGAGACGCCTACCTTTATGCCGGTTGGTACTCGGGGTGCTGTTAGGACACTGACTTCATCCGACCTTAAAGAACTCGGCGCGGACATAGTCTTAGGAAATACTTACCACTTGATGCTTCGGCCAGGAGTCGAGACTATTCAATCACTGGGAGGGCTCCATGGTTTTACAGGTTGGGAAAGGCTCATCTTGACCGACTCTGGTGGTTATCAAGTCTTTTCGTTAGAACCAGATGTTGATGACTTGGGAGCGACTTTTAAATCAACGTACGACGGGAGCCTGCATCGTTTAACTCCAAAGGGCGCTGTTGATATTCAATGTGGTCTTGGTGCAGACATACAGATGACCCTTGATGTCTGCCCACCTTTACCTTCAGAAAAATCAGTTATTGAAACTGCTGTAGCAAGAACAAAACTTTGGGCGGAAGATGCGAGAGAGTATTTTCTATTAAAGAGGGAAAACGAAAGATTCGCAGGCGCCCAATTCGGAATAGTACAAGGGGGGCTAGATCTTTCGTTGAGGCGGATATCAGGTGAGCAAATAGTCGATATCGGATTTGATGGTTACGCAGTTGGAGGCCTATCTGTGGGTGAAAGCCGTGAAGAAATGCTAGAGCCGATGGAAGCAAGTCTAGGGACACTTCCTATCGGTCGACCGCGTTATTTTATGGGATTGGGTGACCCAGCCGGACTAGTTGAAGCAGTCAATCTTGGTGTTGACATGTTTGACTGTGTCTGGCCAACACGACTCGCCCGACATGGAACTGCTTTGACAAGAGAGGGGAGGATCAATTTAGGTGCCGCCCGGTATGCAAAAAGCGAAGATCCGATAGATCCACATTTCCTCCAAAATCCCGCGGCACATTGGTCACGGGGGTATTTGCGCCATTTGTTAGCCGTGGGAGAGCCAGCTGCTGCGCGCCTTCTAACGCTTCACAATTTGGCGTGGCTATTCGATATGATGCAGCGGATGCGACAATCCATAAGAAATGGAACTTTTCAAGAGTTTCGAAGAGAAATCCTTGAAATTTGGGCATAGAAGCTAGGAATTCCTTTCACTAGGCTGTTTAGATAAGGGATAACGGTCTGAACACAGTACGATATGCGAACTGAAAGAATTATTTCTCAAAGATAGGATAGAGATATGGGTGGAATTCTATTTATTCCAATTTTGCTTGTGATCATGTATTTTTTGATTTTACGTCCACAACAGAAGAGGATGAAAGATCAACGTGCAATGTTGAGCGTTGTTGATGTTGGTGACGATGTGCGAACAGATTCAGGAATATATGGGACGATAAGTGATCTTGATGGTGACACGGTCTTTCTTATGATTTCTGATGGTGTCGAGATAAAGATTTCAAAGGCATCAATTGCTGAAATGATAAAGTACGACGACGAGGACTGAACGAGATTTTGGGCAGTTGATGAAACAGCGTTTTCTTACTCCGCTTCTTTCGATAGTCCTTATTGTGGTTGGGCTTCTTGTCTGGTCATTAGTGAAAGGTAACTCTGTTCTTCTGGGTTTGGACCTAAAGGGCGGAGCAGAAGTAGTTTTGGAGCCAGCAGAAGATACTGAACTCGTAGGCGATGAGCTTCGTGACGCTCTTGACCAATCTGTTGAGATTATTAGAAACCGGGTTGATGGATTGGGCGTCGCAGAGCCAGACATCACTCGACAGTCGAACCGGATAGTTGTTCAACTTGCCGGAGTCGAGGATCAGGATCGAGCTCTGGATGTGGTTGGGCAGACAGCGGAGTTGCGTTTCCGTCCAGTGTGTGGTCGGATCCCCGCCGAAATTGTGGATTTTGCTGGTGATACTTCTACATCTGGTTCTGATGAAGAGGTTAATGATGGCCCTGTTGGTATCCAGCCATCTGATAGAGATGAAGCCTCTAGTGTAGATACATCATCAGAGGGCCAAACTGAATCGAAAGTCATTACTGCTGAGACTACGCCGGAAGGTGTTGGTTGCGAGAACTTAGGCTTCACGTTTACAGAAGCATTGGGTATGCCTTCTACACTTCCTGAAGATGATGATGCGGAACTTCCTGCCATTCTTCCAGGAAATGCTGATGTGTGTGCAGGTGGGACTGAGTGCCGGCTTGTTTTAGGACGGACTATGTTAACTGGTGCAGCTCTTGAAACTGCTGACTCTACATTCCGTCCTCCTGAATGGCTTGTGCTGCCAATATTTAGGTCCGGAGAAGATGGGATAGACCTCTTCAACGCTGCTGCTAATGAGTGTTTTAACCAAACAGCTGTTTGCCCAACATCTCAATTGGGTATTGTGCTGGATGGGGTTACAGAATCAGCTCCAAACGTGCAGACACCGTATTTTGAACGAGATCAAATAACAATTAGCGGCGACTTCGACCAAGCAAGGGCAGAGGAGACCGCATTGGTTTTACGTTATGGTTCGCTACCTCTTGAATTTGAAACCCCTTCAAGCAGAATAGTCTCAGCCACACTGGGGAAAGATTCATTTGATGCTGGAGTGGTCGCTGGCATCGTTGGGATAGCTCTTGTAGCCCTTTTCATGTTCGCTTATTACCGACTCTTAGGTGTAGCGGCGATTCTCTCTCTAGCACTTTCTGGGACGATGCTTTGGGTAGTCCTTGCTTGGTTATCAACCTCACGAAGTTTGGCCTTAACTCTCGCTGGCGTTGTCGGGCTCATAGTCTCAATAGGTACTTCTTTGGATTCGAATGTTGTCTACTTTGAACACGTCAAGGAAGATATTAGCAATGGTAGGACTTTGCGCTCCGCTGTTGACCGTTCGTTTCCTGCAGCATTTAAAACTATTTTCTATGCAAACTTGGCTTCGCTTATTGGGGCTGGCGTTCTCTATTTCTTAACTGTCGGTTCTGTTCGAGGATTTGCGCTCATGTTGGGACTAGCTTCGATACTTGATCTAGTGGCGACGTACTTCTTCCTTCGACCTTTCGTAAAATGGATTAGTCTCTCCGACGCTTTAAGTAGTAGGCCATGGCTTTATGGTCTACCAACAGAGGAGGTGGAACCAACATGAGCCGCCTCCGCAGGATGTATCGAAATGAAACAGCGTTACCTTTTTCAGCTATCTGGACGAAAGTTCTTGTTGTATCAACGATTTTGGTAGTTATCTCCGTTCTTGGACTTTTTATCCGAAGCCTTAACTTAGGACTTGAATTTGAAGGCGGAGGAGCTTGGGAGGTTCCAGTAACTAGTGACTTGGAAGCAGATGAAGTTCGAGATGCTTTGCGGCCATTAGGGCTCGCTGATGCGCGAATCCAAACTGGGGGAGGGGTCCTTCGAGTGCGAACAGAACTGACAGAAGACGTACAAGATCAAATAGATAAAGGTGAGAAAGATGCTGTGGCGAGTATCACTTCGGTTCTTGCTGAGCTCGCAGACCCTAAGAATCCCGATACAAGTTCCGTGAGTGTTTCAACTGCCGGCCCATCATGGGGAGACGAAATCACCGATAAGGCGGTGACAGCACTCATAGTCTTCTTTATTATCATCGCACTTTATATAACGGTTCGACTTCGATGGGAAATGGCTGTGGGGGCCTTGATAGCGGTTGCGCACGATATCTTAATCACCGTTGGAATCTATGCCCTCTTTCAGCTTGAGGTAACTCCAGCAACAGTTATAGCTTTTCTTACGATTATGGGGTATTCGCTCTACGACACTTTAGTAGTATTTGATAAGGTCCGAGACAACGAACACCGGTTGATCAATGCCAAACTTCCATATCGAGAGGTAGTTGACCAGGCTCTTAACCAAGTGCTTATGCGCTCAGTAAATACGAGCATTACATCAGTTCTGCCTGTCATTTCTGTTCTAGTTATCGGCTCTGGAGTTATGGGCGCTGTTACCCTTCGTGAATTCGCTCTTGCATTACTGATCGGTCTCCTTATCGGAACGTTCTCGTCATTATTTGTCGCAGCCCCAGTAGCTACTTGGTTGCGTGAAAAATTCGGAAACGAAGGTGCTGATAAGAGTCGTTCTTATCGGTTGAGTGAAGCGGTCAAGAGAAGAAACTCAGGTGCTTCTGCTGCCTCTCCCCAGCCGGCAAATCCTTCGATCCCACCTCGGCCAAGAAAGAATAGACGACGATAGTTCAAGGATTGTCTTCAAAGGAGGGGGATGGAACTCTCTAGTTACATTGCCACGATCCCAGATTACCCCCAGGAAGGCATAGCTTTTAAAGATATTACCCCTTTGCTTCGTGACCAAGAAGCATTCGACTTCGCATTAGGTGAGTTTGAAAAATATTTTGTCAATGATGAGATCGAATATGTGGTTGGGATAGAAGCACGCGGCTTTATCTTCGCAGCGGCTTTAGCTGATCGATTAAATTGCGGGTTGGTACTTGTTCGAAAGGCTGGAAAACTTCCGGGCGATGTACTTTCTAAAAAATATGACCTGGAGTATGGATCGGCAGAACTTGAAATTCGACTTGATAGCCTTCCAGAGAATGCTCGAGTCCTAGTTGTGGACGATGTTCTGGCAACTGGCGGCACAGCTATATGCGCGATGAGCCTGATTCAAGAATTAGGAGCAGACATAGTTGGCTTTGCATTTCTTATTTCTCTCTCATTCTTAGAGGGGGAACAGAAACTCCATCCTTATAGAACTGTTACCCTAGTTAAGTACGAATAGGAAAGAGTAAGGCTAGCTTGAGAGTATGAGCATCGTAGTAGGCAAGATCAGTCTTTGGGACCGGATCGAGACAGGGCAAGCTTCTGAACTGGGCCAAGTCCTGTCAGTTTTTGAATCCCATCATCCTGACCATAGTAAGAAACTAATTCAAGAAGCTTATGACTCTGCTCGCAAGGCCCATCATGGGCAAATGCGTAAATCGGGTGATGCCTATATCACTCATCCGGTTGCTGTCGCAGAGATCATAGCTTCCCTCGGACTCGATGAAGCTACGATCGCTTCAGCTCTGCTCCATGACACAGTCGAAGATACTGGAGCTGGGCTAGGTGACCTTGAAAAGAAGTTTGGTGAAGAAGTAGCCTCAATCGTAGATGGAGTGACGAAACTAGACCGGATTAAATTCGACACGAAGGAAGCACAACAGGCTGCTTCTATGAGGAAGATGCTTGTCGCCGTCGCCAAAGATCTGAGAGTGCTGATCATAAAACTTGGGGATCGACTGCATAACATGAGAACAGTCGCATCGTTACCGCAATGGAAACAGCACCGAATAGCTACTGAGACCTTAGATATTTATGCTCCACTGGCTCACCGCCTTGGGATGCAAGAACTGAAAAACGAATTAGAAGATCTATCATTCGCAACAATCCATCCTAAGAGGTATGCAGAAATAGATCAGATGGTTGCCGCAAGAGCACCTGAGAGAGACATTTACCTTTCTCAAATCCTTTCCGATGTCCAATCGAGACTTGATGAGCTCAACATTGGAGCTGAAGTTCGTGGTCGGCCAAAGCACTTATGGAGTATCTACGAAAAGATGGTTTTAAAGGGGAGGGAATTCGATGAGATTTACGATCTTATCGGAATTCGCGTAATTGTCGATTCCGTTAAGGACTGCTACGGAGCTTTAGGGTCGATTCATGCTACATGGCACCCTGTCCAAGGGAGATTTAAAGATTATATCGCTATGCCAAAATTCAATTTGTATCAGTCTTTACATACGACTGTCATTGGTCCGCAAGGGAAACCCCTAGAGGTGCAAATTCGGACCAAAGAAATGGATCAACGTGCAGAACATGGAGTTGCCGCCCATTTCAATTACAAAGGGGATCAACGAAATGAAATGGCATGGTTCGCCCGGATAGTGGACTGGCAGCAAGAAACTGAAGACCCTAGCAAATTCATGTCGAACCTTAAACTTGATTTAGACCACGACGAGGTATTTGTTTTTACTCCAAATGGTGAGGTTGTAACCCTCGAAGCTCAAGCAACCCCTGTCGACTTTGCTTATACAATTCACACGGAGGTGGGCCATGCTTGTCGAGGGGCTCGCGTCAATAACCGTTTGGTGCCTTTAGATACAGTCCTCGAGTCTGGTGACACCGTTGAGATTCTTACTAGCAAAACCGAAGGCGCAGGACCATCTCACGACTGGGTCAGGTTTGTGAAAACCCACCGAGCCGCATCGAATATCAAACAATGGTTCTCGCGAGAGCGCCGGGAAGATGCTATCGATAATGGCCGTGAAGCGCTCGTTAGAGCGCTCCGTCAAGAAGGACTTCCTGCCTACAAACTCCTAAATAGTGCATCTGTCAATGAGATAAGCGAACTATTAAATTATCAAGATGTTGATTCGCTATTCGCAGCTATAGGTGAAGAGCATGTGAGCGCGAAAAGCATTGTAGGTAGATTACTTAACCATTTCGAAGAATCAGATGAAACAGATGATCTAGCAGCAACATTGCCAACCCACCGTGAAAGGCAGGTAGGGAGAGCTAAACGGCGTAAAGAAAGCAAAGTTGGCGTCATCGTAGAAGGAGTTGACGACATCATGGTTCGGCTCGCAAAGTGCTGTACGCCGGTTCCTCCAGATGAAATTATGGGTTTTATGACTCGCGGAAGAGGTGTTTCTATTCATCGTAGCGACTGTGCAAACGCGGTCTCCTTAGCTGTGGGGCATGCCAATCGGTTGATAGATGTGGAGTGGGATGACGATAGTGATGGAACATTTGTCGCATCCATCGAAGTTAAGGCCTTTGACAGGACAAGACTTTTGGGCGATGTCTCTAACGTTCTTTCCGAAGCCAGAGTAAACATTCTTCGATGTACAACCCGGACAGGGGCCGACCGAATTAGCGTCATGAACTTTGAATTTGAAATTGGAGATAGCCGACATCTCGAATGGCTTTTAAATTTGATACGTCAAATCGATGGCGTTTACGACGCGTATAGGATTATGTCCGGGCATCATGGCCAGTTGTAGGCCTCAAATTTTTCTAAGGATTAGAATGGCAGAGATGTATTCTGACTTCTACAGCCGAAGGGCTAACGGATGAAACCAACCAACATTGGACAAACCAAATTCAGCAAGATCCATAAGGGCGGTTATCGGATCTCAGAGGTTGATAAATTCTTAAAAAAAGCAGCATTGCACCTACACAAAGGCGATGAAGACAAACTTTCAAATGAGCTGGCCATTGTCCGGTTTGCACTAACGAAACGGACTGGATACGACCCAAAGGAAGTCGATGAGTATCTTGACTCCTTGGTTCAAAGCTATGGGTCACTTGAAAATTCAGCGAAGAGACCTTTTGAGTCCACTGACCGGTCATCTTCTGTCCGACAAAAAACTATTGACGAGTCCGGCCAGAAACCTACTTCGGTTATTCAAAGCAGTAAATTGCGTACGTTAACTCCGCCAATAGTAAGCGGCGTTGGATATGACCGAGAAGAGGTAGACCACTTTCTCCACGTAGTAGCTGACTCTCTGGAGAGATTTGAAAATGTCGAGGGTAAAGACCTAGATGAATTACGGGCAGAGCAGTACATACTTACGTCAGAGAAGAAACCCCTTTTGGCCGGAGATCAAGTTAGGTATGCTCTCTTTAGTGTCTCAGATAATGGAGGGTACGATACGTTGGGTGTCGACGCAGCAGTGAATCGTCTCGCTGAAGCTCTTGATTTCCATTGGAACAGAACATCTTAAGAAATCGACTATGCCCAAGGAAAGCACATTCGTTTATCGAATATCACATTCGATTCTAGATCGCTCCTGTATTCTTTTCGCATGAGTAAATCCCACTATCAGGCCCCCCGAGGCACCAGAGATATTCTTCCCTCCGAAGCAGGGACGTGGCGTTGGGTCCTTAACTCCTTTGCAGATCTAGCTAAGCGTTTCGGGTACGGGCAGGTAATTTCTCCAATGTTTGAGGATGCAGGTGTTTTTCTGAGGCTTGGCGAAAATACTGAGGTTGTTTCCAAAGAGATGTTTACATTTCAGGATAAAGACCCCAAGACGCCTCAGGATCTAGCCCTGCGACCTGAATTGACTGCGAGTATCTGTAGGGCTTTTGCCCAACACCGCCCTATTACCCCGTGGAAAGTTTGGTATGAGGGGCCTCAATTTCGATATGAAAAACCCCAGGCGGGGAGATTCAGGCAATTTGTCCAAGTTGGCGCTGAAATTATCGGCGAAAACGATCCTGCATCTGATGTAGAAATAATTTCACTCGCGTGGAGATTCTATGAAACTATCGGACTGAAACATATTTCCCTTCTGCTGAATTCACTTGGAGATGTAGAGACTAGGGAACTGTATAACCAAGAGCTTCTTTCTTACCTCTCGAAGAACGCTAAGGGCCTCAGCGAAGAATCAAGAGATACCTTGGCGAAAAATCCACTCCGTGTTTTGGACTCCAAAAGAAAAGAAGATCTCCAAATAATTGCCGGCGCTCCAACAATACAGGAGTTTCTCACAGATGATGATAAAGAGCACTTTGAATCTGTGCGCGATGGACTCAAATTACTTGGGATACCTTTTACCGTCTCCCCTCGATTAGTTCGCGGGCTTGACTATTACACTCGAACTACTTTTGAATTTATTGCAGACAAGTTAGAAACCGCACAAAATGCAGTAGGCGGCGGTGGACGGTACGACGGCCTTGTAGAAGAACTAGGCGGGCCTCCTACTCAAGGAATAGGATTTGCGCTCGGTGTCGATAGGATCTTACTCGCCTGCGAAGCAGAGAAATTAGAGCTCAAAAATGAGATGCCCCTCGATGCATTCGTTGTGGATTTAACTGGGGGGTCTCACGCTAGCCAAATCACTGATGAGCTCAGGGCCAATGGGTTAGGCGCTGATCGTTGTTTCGGGAGTCGCTCGATCAAAGCTCAGATGAAAGTGGCAGATAGATCTGGGGCTCTGTATGCAATTATTGTTGGAGATGATGAACTTGAGAAAAATGAAGTTACCCTTCGAGACTTACGAGGCGACGGCTCTCAAGAGCATGTACCAAGGAGTGACTTGGTAAAGGCCTTAACAGCCAGCATTAAAGAAAGGTACCCCCAATGACAATGCGAACTCATTATTGTGGGGAGCTGCGTTCGAGTGACGTTGACTCTCAAGTAACAGTCTGCGGGTGGGTTGATACTCGGAGAGTACATAGTGAACATTTGGCTTTCATCGATTTACGCGATCACACAGGGATAGTTCAATGTGTTGTTGATGAGAAACTGGACCTCCGCTCCGAATACGTTGTTTCTATCACTGGAACAGTTCGAACTAGATTCGAAGGTAAAAGTAATGAAAAGCTTGATACAGGAGAAATTGAAATTGGGGACTGCGAAGTCGATGTGCTATCCATTGCCGAACCCCCACCGTTCCCAATGCATGAAAGGACAGATGTCGATGAGAATATTCGACTCCGTCATCGTTACGTAGACCTCCGAAAGCCGCGTATGCAAAAAAATCTTCGCATTAGGGCAAAGGTTAATAGCGCGATTCGTATTGCGATGGAAAGACAAGGGTTCGTTGAAGTCGAAACTCCTATGCTGATAGCTTCAACTCCAGAAGGGGCAAGAGATTTTGTGGTTCCTTCTCGACTGCATCCAACAAACTTCTACGCTCTTCCCCAAAGCCCACAAATATTTAAACAACTATGTATGGTCGGTGGCCTTGACCGTTACTACCAAATAGCCAGATGCTTGCGAGACGAGGATTTGAGGGCAGATAGGCAATTCGAATTCATGCAGCTGGACATGGAAGCAAGTTTCGCTACTCAGGAAGACGTCCTCGACTTTGTTTCTGAAGCTATCCGTGACTCCACTGAAGCAGTTACAGGATTCCGTCCAGGTGACATACCGCATATGACATGGAAAGACGCCATGGAACGTTATGGCTCTGACAAGCCAGATACCCGATTCGGGATGGAATTAACGGACCTAACTGAGATCTTTGAAGGCACAGATGCAAACGTTTTTAAAGTTGATTGTGTTAAAGGGATCCTATATAAGGGGGGCTCTGATCTCCTAGCTCGTAATGCGATAGATGCTTTGACGGAAAAATGCCAGAGCTGGGGAGCTAAAGGCCTTGCTTGGTTCAGAGTCGGAGATGAAGGCAACCTCGACGGTGCTTTGACGAAGTTTATGTCAGATGAAGAAATTGGAGGTATTTGCTCAGGACTTTCCGCTCAGTCCGGAGATATGATTTTGATCATTGCAGATAAGAGAAGGACCGTAAACCATGTTCTTGGGCTTCTTCGCTTAGAGATAGGCCGCCCACCGGTAAACTCCGGTGAGCTAGAATACTTATGGATTACTGAGTTTCCTTTGTTCGAGTCAGTCGGTGACCATGGGCGACCAGTACCAGCCCACCATCCATTTACGATGCCCCACAAGGATGACGTGGACATGCTTGACTCAGCACAAGGGGAGGAATACCTGGATATACGTTCCCAGGCGTATGACCTTGTATTAAACGGTTGGGAATTAGGGTCAGGAAGCGTGAGGATCCAT
>JAQWQL010000050.1 GCA_029244605.1 Acidimicrobiales bacterium
CCCTCCCATATAGGGAGGTCCGCTTCCTTACGGATGTTGGAGTCAGGGCTGCAAGCATCTAGGAGCCTCTGAATAGGAACCCACTCAAGGGTACCCTCTTCGTTCGCTACAGAAAGTTCACCGTCCCATGCATCAATTAGAAAAATAAATCCCAGCCATTGTTCCCTTCTCGGCCCAAAATCGGTCCAAGCAATAGTGCCACGAAGCGTCGCAGAGATAATTTCTACACCAGCTTCCTCTTGAATTTCTCGGCGGAGCCCAGCCAGTACATGCTCTCCCGACTCAAGTTTCCCTCCCAACCCGTTCACTTTTCCAAAGTGGTCATCGTCTGGACGTGCATTGCGGCGGATAAGAAGGACACTCTCACTGTTACGATCTATAAGGTAAGCAAGGGTGCCAACTAGCGGGACGAAGTTCATCTCATCTGTCTAGCAGCCAGATCATGTTTCAAGCGAATAAAGCGCCTTTGGATTTATATGAAGAAGATGGCTATTGTTGATCTATGGGAGAAATTCTGTACGATTTGGATGCTGATGGGATAGCCACCATAACGATTGATAACCCCAAAAGGCGCAATGCTATGACCTATCCCATGATCGAACAGCTTTATGAAGGGTTGCGGCGCGCCACAGACGAAGCGAGGGTAGTGATAATCATGGGGCAAGGTGATGCTTTCTGCTCAGGCATTGACCTTAATTTCTTAGCTGAAATTCCTCCTCAGGACCGTGGGATTAAGGTTCCGACCTATGACGCGAAAGGCTGGTGGAACATCACGGCATGTCCTCTTCCAGTCATTGCAGCAATTGATGGTGCAGCTGTAGGCATGGGGGCAGAATGGAGCAGTCATTGTGACATAAGAATCGCAACAACCAGAGCACGGTTTGCATGGAATTTCGCCCATCGGGGCCTAGTGCCGGATACCGGCGCGGGAACATGGCTCCTCCCTCGACAAATCGGATTACAGAATGCCCTGAGACTTCTTTACTCTGGTGACTGGCTAGATGCAGAAGCTGCATTGGAAATCGGATACGTTTGCAAAACTGTCGAACCAGATGAACTGTTCAGCGCTGCTCTTGAAGAAGCCCATCGGTACCTTCCTGGGGCTCCTTCCTCTCACCGGTTAACGAAACAACTCCTGTACGAAGGCTTGCATCTTCCTGTATTAGAACACCAAGGAAATAGCCGACGAACCCTTCTGGAATGTTTCCAATCGGATGATCACGATGAAGGGGTCAAAGCTTTCACTGATGGGCGTCCTCCAAACTTCTCCGGAAACTTGAAATGATGGTTGCTGAGTCTTTTGTCATACGGAATGGGACTATCGCAGATGGTATTAAAGACACGCCATTCGTAGCTGATGTTCTAGTTGAAGACGGGTGCATAACCAAGGTCGGTCCCAACATTCGATCAAATGCGAAAACCATTGATGCTGAGGGCTTACTCGTTACACCTGGCTGGATAGATATTCATACACATTATGACGGGCAACTTACTTGGGACCCATTTCTCCGCCCTTCATGCTGGCATGGAGTTACAACTGCGATCACTGGAAACTGCGGTGTGGGATTCGCTCCCGTCCGGCCTGATGGGCAGAAGCTCTTAGTCGAAATGATGGAATCAACAGAAGATATCCCTGCAAAATGTTTAGAAGAAGCAATCGCATGGGATTGGGAAAGCTTCCCTGAATACATGTCTAGTATTTCTGAAGGAAATTACGCAATAGACATAGGGGTCCAAGTTCCCCATGCAGCATTGCGTTTTTATGTTATGGGGGAGAGGGGGGCGAGGAATGAACCTGCCAGCCCTGAAGAAAGTGCCGAAATGGCTCGACTCGTAGCCGAAGGTATACGAAATGGCGCCTTGGGGTTCTCTTTCTCGCGCACTAAAGCCCATACCTATCTTGACGGTTGGCAACCAGGGACATTATCTGGGATCGAAGAACTAAAACCCATAGCGACCGCAATTGCACAAGAAGGCGGAGCTCCAATTATGTTTAGTCCTAGAGGCGTAACTGGACTTTACCCTGAAGAAAGAGATGAGGAGGTACGGCTCGCTGCTGAACTATCTCGAATCTCGCACGGCCCAGTAATGATGTGCCTTATCCAACACTCTCATGAGCCAGACGAATGGAAAAAAATTCTAAACGAATTTGAAGCCGCAAGTTCCACTGGGGCCGAAGTGTACGCTCAAGTAACCGGCCGGTCAATCGTTACTCTAGGCGGATTTTCGACAAAATTTAATCCATTTATGCATGGGAAAGATTGGCTATCTCTTTCCGCCCTCCCCAATAAGGAGATAGCTCAAAAGGTCAGTTCAGACAAAGATCTTCGCAATAGGTTGATACGAGATGCGGAATCGACTCGCCATATATGGCAAAGTAGAAAATTCTTTGAGGAGAAGACTTACCCTTTAATCCCTCTAGGAGAAACTTCACCTCAATACGAACCTTCCGAGTCGATTGCAGCGATAGCTGAGCGAACTAGGAAAGGGCCTATAGAGATTATGCTAGAAGTTCTATGCTCACACAATGGGTCTGGGCTACTGAACTATCCGCACTACAACTATGCAGACCGAAACCTAAACGCAGTTTTTGAAATGCTCCAGCACCCAAATAGTCGCCTAGGTTTGTCAGATGCTGGAGCTCATCTCGAAACATTAGCTGATGCAAGTCTTTTCACATTCATGATGACGCATTGGTCCAGAGACCGCGAAAACGGAATTCCATTATCATCGGTAGTCAAGATGATGACTTCAGAACCTGCCGAAATTTTTGGGCTGAATGACAGAGGTCGAATAGCGCCTGGCTACAGAGCAGATATAAACGTCATTGATTACTCGAATCTTGAAGTCGGCATCCCGTGGCTAGAGCATGATGTCCCTGGCGGCGGATCACGATTGCTTCAAAAGCCAGAAGGCTACGTCCATACTTTCGTATCAGGGGTGGAAACATTTTCTGAAGGAAAAGCAACAGGGAGCCTTCCCGGACGATTGATTAGAAGAGAAAACAACTTGTAGCTATGGGCAGAGTTACCTTCGGCATTAGCACCGGCCCCCAAGACATTCAGTGGCCAGTTCTTCGAGATATCTGGAAAGCAGCTGACGATATTGACCTATTCGAGATAGGTTGGGTCAACGACCACTTTTTTGGGTTTGTCGGCCCGCCCTTCAAGCCAGATCCAAGTCAAGGAGCAGCAGATGGGTGGATGGTTCTCGCTTCTTTGCTTCATGAAACAAAGAGAATTCGGGGCGGGGTACTTGTTACGGGTGTTCACTTTCGTCACCCCAGTGTGCTCGCGCACATGGCGGCGACTTTAGACTGGTCGAGTGCTGGAAGACTAGAAATCGGATTGGGAGCGGGTTGGAGTCCGGAGGAATGCGGCATGTTCGGTATTCCTCTTGGGACGGTGAAAGAACGCCTAGACCGATTCGAGGAATCCATCGAAGTTATTGTCCGCTTATTATCTGGCGAAAACGTCACGTTCAATGGGGAATATTTCCAGCTTATCGATGCGGTATTGACCCAACTTGGGCCTCAATCGCCTTACCCTCCGATCTGTATTGGCGGTATGGGCGAAAAACGGACACTTCCGTTAGCTGCGAAATATGCACAGCATTGGAATTACGAAGGGACAGACCCAGAGGTACTTGCACAAAAAGCTCAAGTCCTTCGAGAGTGTTGTGGAGCAATAGGACGAAACCCAGACGAGATAAGAATTTCCGGGAAAGTCCGTTTCTCGAACACTGAGAATCCAAATGTCTTGACGGAGCGCGCAAGTAGAATGATTGAATCAGGCGCGAATACCATTCTGGTGTCTTTCCCAAGACCAACCACCCCTGAGATGATTGAACCAGTAGCTGCAGCCTTAAGCGAATTACTTTAAGAGTGGTAAATTCTCTATTGCCAATTCGGATTTCGTTTTTCCAAAGCTGCCTGGACTCCTTCTGCATAGTCTGGGTGGTCCATGGATTGCAGCTCAGCAGCCAAACTAACTTCAAACAAGGAAGAGAATTGGGATTTTAGCCAGTTATTTATCGAAATTTTTGTTCCACGTAAAGCGACTTGCGGGCCTTCGGACAAGCTACTTGCTATAGCCAAAGCTTTATCCAGTACATCCTCTTCAGGGACTAAATAGTTAATAAGTCCGAGTTGGTCAGCTCTTTTTGCGTCAATAGGCGCCCCCAGCATCATCATTTCTTTTGCCTTGTTCGGGCCAATCAATACAGTCCAGATGGCTAAACCTCCGTCTCCGGGGACGAGGCCGATATTGATATGTGGATCACCCCACTTGGCATTTTCTGAAGAAACAACAATATCGCAAAGGAGCCCAAGGGTTGCCCCTAAGCCAATTGCGTGACCATTAATCGCCCCTATGAGAGGTTTTTCAAAATCTAATAAGTTGTAGACTATCCTTCTCGCAGAAGCGGGAGAGATCCCCGACCCTCCGGAAGGATCCGCTTTTAGCCGGCTCTCCATATCTTTTAAATCTCCACCGGCACAGAAAGCTCTCCCAGCTCCAGTCAGAATAGCTGCTCTAACCTCATCGTTTTCTCCCAAATCACCCCAAACTTGCTCCATTTCATGATGGGATTCAGGATGGAGGCCATTCAAAACCTCAGGCCGATTTATGGTAACTATCGCCACTCCGTCTGAAACGGAAATATCTAGAAATTCATAGCTCATAGAACCTCCAAGCTCTCTAACAGTATCGACCGATTATCTGGCCTTGACAATTCGGACTAAACTAAAATAGGTAAGTTATAAAGGAATTAAACACGTGTCACAACAGCAACAAGACGAAATCCCATTAGAGCGGAGCCCAGGACCATCTTGGCAAGATGTCCTAGACCAAGACTCTCGGCCAGTACCAGAATTTCTTCGCGCCGAATCCCCATATTTGAATGGTTCTGCCGATATTCCCAAAGACCGGTACCTGAGCCGAGATTGGCATGAGAAAGAGAAAGCGTGCTTGTGGAGCCGTGTCTGGCAATTCGCCTGCAGAGAAGAACACATACCGGAGGTCGGAAGCTACATCGTTTATGAAATAGCTGACCAATCTTACCTCGTTACAAGGGTTTCAGAAGATGAAATAAAGGCTTACCCAAATGTGTGCCTTCACCGAGGGAGACTACTTAAAACCTATGATGGCCGATGTTCTGAGTTTCGATGTCCATATCACGGGTTCGCGTGGCACCTTGATGGAGAACTTAAACATGTCCCAGCAGAATGGGACTTCCCCCATCTTAAGACACGGTCGGAAGAGATGGCTTTGCCCGAGGTAAAAGTCGGAACTTGGGCGGGTTTTGTCTTTATTAATCCCGATTCCGAAGCTGAGAGCTTGGAAGAGTTTTTAGGAGAACAAATCCAACGCCACTTTGAACGCTGGGATCTAGAAAACAGGTACATACAGGCCCATGTGTCAAAAGTTGTAAATTGCAACTGGAAAATAGCAAACGAGGCCTTTAGCGAAGGCTTTCATGTCAACGCCACACACCCGCAGGGCATGACCTACACAGGAGACCCGCAAAGCCAGGTGGACATTTGGGACAATGCCGCCCGAAATATCAGCCCTAAGGGCATACCCTGCCCCCTTCTCCCATATGAACCAACAGAAGAGCAGATGCTCCGAGACGCTTTGGATATCCGAGAAGGGGAGCCTTTGCCCATCCCATTCGAAGAAGGTGAAACAATGCGGGCGGCTCTTTCCAGAGCAGGGAGAGAAAGATTTCGCGATTCCTTCGGCGACCGGGTAGATGACTTAACAGACGCTGAATTTTTAGATGCTTGGGTCTATACCGTTTTCCCGAACTTTATGCCTTGGGGGGCATTCAATCGAATCTTCTATCGGTTCCGACCGAACGGAGACAATCATGAGAGTTGCATCTTTGAGATCTTCTATCTATCTCCATTCTCTGGAGATAGGCCACCCCCAGCAGCCGAAACCAAGCTTGGCCCTGATGACCCATGGACAGATGCAGAAGAGTTAGAAAAGCTCGCTATGGTCGCCGAACAGGACACCTTTAACATGCAGAGAGTACAACAAGGACTCAAAGTCCTCCGCAAAGACGGTGTCTTACTCGCTCGGTATCAGGAGTCAATCGTGCGGTGGAGACAAGACCTTCTCCAAGAATATGTGGAACAAGGACCGTTGTAATGGAAGACAATGGGGGCATTAGGCATGGATTCACCAACGACCTGTACCAGCGCATTGCTGAAAATAAAGTACGAGTAACGACAGAAAATGGAGAAACAGGGATCTTCGACGGTCAGGGCCGTTGGATCGAGGGTGAGATCTATGAAGCAGATCCTGAACTTTGCATCTGGTTGGCTGCTAGACGAATAGAGTCAAGTCATCGGTTAAGCTAATAACGAATACCAGAATGCGGATGGCAAGAAGAAACAGGGGGAGTCATGACAACTGAAACAAAACGATCCTTCTGCCGCATTTGCCATGCTGCTTGCCCTATCGATGTTGAATTTGTTGATGGAAAAGCAACAAAGATATTCGGAGTTGAAGAAGACCCACTCTTTGAAGGCTATACGTGTGTCAAAGGCCGGCAGCTACCAGAACAGATCCATAGTCCAAGCCGAATACGCTATCCATTAAAGAGAATGCCAGATGGGCACTTCGAGGAAATTCCTTCATCTCAAGCGCTAGACGAGATCGCTGAACAGCTCAGAGCGATCATCGATGAACATGGGGCAAATTCCATTGCAACCTATACAGGAACAGGAGGCTATCAGAATGCACCATCAGACCCGATTGCGAGAGCATTCCACAAAGCAATAGGCTCCATTAGCTATTACACATCGGTAACGATAGATCAACCGATGAAACGTACCGCAAGTATGCGAGCTGGAATATGGGAAGCCGGTCCGCAGAATTTCTCTGAAATCGACGTGCTTCTTGCAGTAGGATATAACCCCATGGTGTCGAGTTTCGCACCATTTGGCGGACTTCAAGGAACGAACCCTTTCACTACATTGCGGAGACGGAAAGAAGAAGGACTCAAATTAATAGTCATTGATCCCCGCCGTTCCGAACTTGCAACCCAAGCAGACATACATCTTCAGACCCGACCCGGAGAAGACCCTACTTTATTGGCGGCTTTACTCAATGTAATTCTTAGTGAGGGACTTCATGACATTGCATTCTGCGAAGAATGGGTAGCTCCAGGCCATCTTGAAGCACTTGCGGATGCTGTTTGGGACTTTACTCCTGCATATGCAGCCGAACGGTGTGATGTGGTCGATAAAGATATCGTAGAAGCAGCTTATTTGTTTGCCGAGGGCCCAACTGGAACCGCAGGAACTGGAACAGGCCCCTCTATGTCTCCGTACCCAAGTCTGATGGAGCACCTTGTAATTAGCCTCAATGTGGTATGTGGTAGATGGCTTCGGGCAGGGGAAACGGCAGAATCTAGGAGCCTACTCCAACCCGATACCCCCAAAAGGGCTCAAGTCATAGGACCTTTTGATCCGCTAAGAGGACCTAAAAGTCGATTTAGAGGTTTACGCGGATATGGAGGAGAGATGCCATGCACAACTTTGGCTCAGGAAATCACGGAACCTGGAAAAGGACAAATTCGTGCCCTCTTCTCCAATGGTGGTAACCCAGTTGCTGCATGGCCAGACCAAGAGCGAAGTATCGAAGCGATGAAATCACTGGATCTCCTTGTTGCAATCGACCACCGAATGACCCAAACTGCCCAGTTCGCAGATTACATACTTCCCCCTCGCTTGAGTTTAGAAAGATCTGATGTTCCCCCATTTATGGATAGATGGTTCCGCTCACCATATGCCTGTTACACGCCGTCAATCATAGAAAACCCTGAAGGTGACTTGTTGAACGATTGGGAAGTCTATTGGGAGATAGCTGAACGCTTAAACGTTGAAATAGAGTTAGCAGGAGGAACAATCCCAAGTGGGGAACGGCCATCGGACGACGATGTCCTTGAACTCATCTATGCTGACTCGCTTATTCCATTTGAACAAATTCGAACACAAAACGGACAGGTCCTAGACAGTCTACGACAACAAGTCCAACCTTCTGATTCTGAAAGCACTGGCAGGTTCCATCTCGCACTTGACGATCACCTGTCAGAGCTCGAAGAGATATCGCGACAACAAACATCTGTTGAGCGAATAGCAGGATTCGATCCCGGAATTCATACATTCCGACTCATCAGCAGGAGATTAAAAACCCATCTGAATTCGCTCGGGGGAGAGCTTTCAGTTCTCAATAAAAAAACCCCAACAAATTATGCATATATGAATCCTGCTGATATGGAAGATCTCAATATCGCAAATGAAGATTTGATTACTATCTCTTCACCACGGGCATCTCTCACCGGTGTCGCAAAACCCGCCCCCGATATACGAAGAGGAGTGATTTCTATGGCGCATTCTTGGGGATCTGCAAGCGCGACAGATGAAAAAGTCAGAGATATCGGTGCACCAACCAACAGGCTCATTGATGTAGAAAATGGATTTGACCCTATTACTGGCCAAGCGATCCAGAGCGCAATTCCGGTCTCTGTCGAGCTATTAGAAGATGAAGGACTCCTCGTATAAAATCAATTTGTACTCAGGCGTTCAATAGTCTTTGCAAACTCATCGACGGTGTCTGCAATGATCTCCTGAACTGTTCTGATTTTGGAGATTCTTCCCGCTACCTGCCCGCTCAAGGCTATGGCGGCTTCCATATCGCCGCCAAAATACAAATCAATGGGGTTTCCGAACTCGCCAAAGACATTTTCGGTTGAATCCAACAAGCGTTCAGATCGCCCTGTCCTGAGTGCTCTCAGCGCAGGCGAGTGTTTTTGATTAAGGAAAAGAGTATCTGTTTCTTTGGCGTCCAAAATCGCATTCTTCCAATTGTCATGAACTGGAGATTCAAATGATGCGACCATTTGTGTTCCCATTTGAACCCCTTCAGCGCCGAGGGCAAATGCAGCAGCCATAGTTACCCCATCGTTGATACCTCCAGCGGCGATGATAGGCAACGATACATGTTCTCGGACAAGAGGAAGGAGGACCATCGTCGAGACCGGCGAGGGGCTCTTAAAGCCTCCACCTTCCCCCCCTTCTACGACAAGTCCATCTACCCCAGCATCTACTGCTTTTTTCGCAGCGAGTAAGGTTGGGACAACGTGGTATACGGTTAAACCCGCCTCTTTTAAAATACCTGTGTATTTTGTCGGGGAACCGGCAGAAGTAGTAACGAACTTTACCCCTTGATCAATTACGAATTCTGCGATGCTCGGATCACGGACGAAAGCTTGCGCAATATTGACCCCATACCGGTGACCAAGGTCGTTCATTACCTTCATCTCTTCCTTCACCGCATCTAACTCCCCTGAAGAAGTTTCAATAATGCCACAGGCTCCGGTTGCAGATACAGCGCTTGCCAACTGTGACCTAGCGATCCAACCCATTGGAGCTTGAACGATTGGGATAGAAACTCTAAGGTGCCGACTCACACGATTGTCATAGAGGGTATGAGGGTATTCCACTTCTATATCTCCTAGCTTTGGGTGATTTATCCACATTCGCATGTTCATGAGGGGAATGCATATCGAAGGTGCAGAATAAGCTAGTTTAGAGTTATCGACTAGCCTCCCGTATCTCTCCCGAGAATAAATCGGGATGTTATCTCTGGAAACGTTTATGTTCTTCTCTACCGAATTTGATAGCCCAATTGGTTCGTTGCAAATCTGCTTCTCAGACAAGGGGGTTCGGAAGGTCTTTCTTCCCGGTCGGGCATGCAACAACAATGACGAAATGCTAAGTGCTAGCAGGCATCATCCTCTAGCTGTTCAAGCGCTTGAAGAGCTCTCTCAATATTTCAGTGGGGATCGACAACGCTTTGAATTACCTTTAGACCTAGATGGCACTGAATTTCAGATGAAAGTATGGAAATCCCTCGCCGAGATTAAATATGGCGCTACGAAGACATATGGTGCGCAAGCGAAAAGGGTCGGTTCGCCCAAAGCGGCTAGAGCTGTCGGAGCTGCCAACGCAGCTAATCCCATACCAATCATTCTCCCATGCCATAGGGTCATTGGAGCGAACGGAGCATTAACTGGGTATGGGGGAGGGTCATCGTTGCTTTATATTAAAGAGTTCTTACTAGACCTTGAAAAAGCAAACTCAGCCCTTACATAATTTCTCCAGCATGCGTTAACCCAGATTGGCTCTGCAGTTTTAGCTATGGTGCCATTCCTTCAAGCGCGTCCAGTGCCTTTGCTACTTCCTCAGCCGTATTGTAATGGACCAGAGACAGTCGAACCACGCCATCTTCAGCGTCAAGGCCGACCGCTTCGACAAGTCTTCGCGCATAAAAATTTCCATGCCCACAAGAAACTCCAGCTTCGATTAAGGATAGATAGATATCTTTACTCGAACGAGAATAGGAATGGAAAGCGACCGTTGGAGCTCGGACCGAATGACTTGTAGACGGAGAACCAATTAAGCGGAAGTCTGATCGGGAAGAAATGTATTCCACCAAAGGTGCCATAATCTTTTGTTCGTGTTCTCCGAAAAGCTCAAAGACTTGCAAAATTCGTTCTCGCACAGAAGATGCATCAGGGCTACCAAAATGATGGTCGAAAACATCTTCGTAGTAGTCAATAATGCCCGCACACGCTGCGATAGCTGCATGATCCGGGCCGGCTGGTGTCAGCCTATTCGTAGGGTTATTAGCATTAAAAAAATGGCCCTGATTTTCTACCTGTTCGAGAACTCGTGGGGACGTGTACATCAATCCAACATGGGGGCCATAGGTTTTATAGGTACTGTAGAGATATACGTCGCAATCTAATTGCTTCACATCTATTGCCGCATGTGGGGCAAAAGAGACACCATCGGTGACAATAATTCCACCAACCTCGTGGATCCGGTCAGCTAAGTTCCTTATCGGGTTGATCGTGGCTGCAAGGTTCGATGCATGCGTTACAGCAAGTAGCTTCGTTCGTTCATTGATCAGCCCCTCCAAGTCATCGACTTCGAGCAGTCCAGTTGTCGGATTAACTTCCCATTCTCGAATCTTGATCCCGGTCATTTCAAGGCGACGCCAGGCGCCGATGTTGGCTTCGTGGTCTTGATTCGTCACAATAATCTCGTCATCCGCTTCCCACGTAGGCCGGAGTGCCTGAGCTAAGACGTAGGTGTTTTGAGAAGTAGATGGCCCAAAGTGCACCTCTTCACTTGCCGCATTAAATGTGGCTGGAAGAAGATCAAAAGCTCGATCCATAGCTTCGCCTGCTTTGACAGAAGGGCCAAAATCCCAATATGGCTGCACTTTTGATTTAGTAAAAAAATTATTAACAAGGGAGATTACGTGCTCCGGCACATAGCTACCTCCCGCATTTTCAAGGTGGGCCCACCGGCCAGATTCTTTATCAGAAAAAACCGGAAATTGCTTTCGTACAAAATCTAGATCAAGTGAAACCACAGTATGAATCTACCCATTTGTCGCAACTTTCGTGGCTGGTCGTGGAAGTAAGAAAAGACGAGTAGTCTGCTCAAAACCATGCTTGGAGATGATATGGGAGAGAACGAACACTGTTGTGCCCCTCAACGTAGCGAAAAATCCTCTTCAGCGGTTTTTGAGGAACAGAAAATTGGGGCTACTCATGAAGATATGGTGTCTCTCAAGGGCGGAGATTTCCTTATGGGAACGAATTACCAGCATGGGCGCGACCAAGATGGAGAAAAGCCAACACTTCAAGCGCGTGTTTCGCCTTTCGCTATTGATAGGTATGCGGTCACGAATAGCCAGTATGCAGCATTTGTAAAATCGTCTGGGTACACCACGGATGCTGAGCAGGTTGGCTGGTCGTTTGTTTTTGCCGGCCTTCTCCCCGATGACTTCGAAGATACCCGAGGAGTGCAAGGGTCACCATGGTGGCGCCAAGTTTTTGGAGCCTGTTGGAAATCCCCCGAGGGCCCCAAGTCATCTATTGATGAAAGAATGAACCACCCAGCTATCCACATTTCATGGAATGACGCAGTTGCTTATGCAAATTGGGTTGGGGGTCGTCTTCCAACAGAAGCTGAGTGGGAGTTCTCTGCACAGGGCGGATTAGAAAATCCCATTTTTCCTTGGGGGGATGAACTTGAACCGGACGGGCAACACTTCATGAACGTATGGCAAGGGTCATTTCCAGACAAGAATTTGGAAACAGACGGCTGGTACGGGACAGCCCCAGTTGGTTCATACCCTCCAAATCAATATGGGCTTAGAGAGATGACCGGGAATGTATGGGAATGGTGTAGCGACTGGTTCGCAACGGATAATAAGCGTGGAGGAGGCGACCCCAAAGGCCCAGTAACTGGTGATACAAGAGTCATAAAAGGAGGTTCGTACCTGTGTCACGCTTCATATTGCAATCGATATAGAATTGCAGCTCGAAGTTCGACTACCACGGATAGTTCGATGGGTCACCTAGGATTTAGAACAGTGCGCGAAATTGAAAATTAGCGTCACTTCGGGTCAAGGTAATCGGCTGCTTCGATTTCCTCTCTTGTTACCCCGAGCAAGAAAAGAACTGCATCAAGGTAGGGAACTCTAAGGCTCGTATTTGCTACATCACGGACTATAGGTTTCGCGTTAAAGGCGATTCCAAGCCCAGCTTCGCTGAGCATATCCAGGTCATTCGCTCCATCACCAACAGCGACAGTCTGTTCTATCGGTACATTTTCAAGCTCAGCTATTTCACGTAGGAAAGCTGCCTTTGCTTGTCGGTCGACTACTGGGCCGGTCAGTTTTCCAGTTAGCCTTCCATTCTCAATTTCTAGCTGATTAGCCCGAGAATGTTTGATGCCTAATTCTTTTTGAAGTCGTTCAGTAAAAGTCGTAAATCCACCACTAACTATTGCAGTGGTATATCCGAGCCTCCCAAGAGTTCGGCAGAAAGTGCGTGCACCTGGAGTCAGTGTTAAAGCATGCCATGCACGCTCTATCGCTACCTCATCTAGCCCAGCTAGAAGGGAAACTCGTTCCTCGAGTGCTTCAGTAAACTCGATTTCTCCTCGCATAGCGCGCGTTGTTATCGCAGCTACTTCCTCTAAACACCCTGCTTGCTGAGCCAAAAGGTCAATGACTTCGTTCTGGATCAGGGTGGAGTCAACGTCAAGGATGACGAGACGTTTCGCCCTTCGGCTCAAATTTAATGGCTGTATGGCAATATCCATACCGGGTTGAGTAGACGCAACCCTCATAAGCTCTCGCCGCATAGTCGAGATATCCCCTCCACTAACCGATAGTTCATAGCTCATCACTGGGTAACGGGATAAGCGCACTATTCGGTCGATATTTCCTTTACCATCTGCGATCGCGTTTGTTGCGGCATTGAGCTCTGAAGGGGATAGCACCTCGCCGATAAGGGTAATGGCGTACGGTTGCTTATATTGAGTTGGGGTATCATCAACATCTTCGATGTCGATTTGTAGATCGCGCTTGAATCCAAAAAGTAGTAAGTCCTTTAAAGCACTATCCCCCTCTTCGATTTCAATAAGCACATCTAATGTCAGGCGACGGCGGACGACTACCTGTTCTATATCTGTGATCGTGGCGCTCATACCAGCGAGGACTTCAAAAAGTTCAGCTGAGATCCCTAGCTGATCTGGGCCCGTTACTCGCACTAGAACTGTTCGCATGTTTTCCACCCTCCGACATTACCTAGCAAAGGCCGTTAGGCAAGGACATAGAACAATATCTTTCCCAAATCTTTCTAAAATTTATGCCTATGCGGGATAAATATGACAAAAAGATGAACTTCTAGGAAATAACTTATTTTCTCAGTAGATTACTCCCATGCCGCCACTTTGATTGGTATCAACCATCAACACAAAAATACGGGCGGTATGGGAGGAAAATAAATGATCAAGAATAGCAAGATTCTTCAACTACTTGCCATTCTGTTTGCTTTCACCCTCGTTACCGCAGCATGTGGTGATGATGATGACAGCAGCAGTTCAGCAAGCGAAACTACTGAAAGTGCTGAAAGCTCAGATGATGAGGTAACTCTCACCCAAGATGGTGAAAGTCTCCTCGATACTGTGCAAGCACGTGGAACTCTTAACTGTGGTGTCTCTGGCGCTGCTGTAGCGTTCTCAACTCTCGATCCATCAGGTGAGATGGTAGGTTTCGACGCCGACTTCTGTCGAGCAGTCGCTGCCGCAGTGTTGGGTGATGCTAGTGCAGTGAACTTCGTATCGCTTACAGCTGCTGAGCGCTTCACAGCCGTTCAGTCTGGGGACATTGATGTTCTCATGCGAAATACGACATGGACCCAAAGCCGTGACACAGATGTTGGCATGGACTTCGGACCAACCACATACTACGACGGACAGCAATTGATGGCTAAAGCCTCTGATGGCTTCTCCGGTTCAAGTACTGTCGCTGATCTAGCTGGTGCCACAATTTGTACCAACGCAGGAACCACAACTGAAAAGAACATCGGTGACGCAGCTGTTGCTGCAGGAATTGAGATCAATCTTCAAACTTATGAAGATTTCGATATCGTTACCGATAACTTCATTTCAGGTGCCTGTGACGTTGTTACAACCGACGGATCTGCGCTAGTTGGCCGTAAGGCGCAACAACAGCCAGAAGGCGAAGAATGGGTAATCTTCCCAGGTGCTCCGATCTCGAAAGAGCCTCTCGGACCTACCTACGGACAAAATGATAGCAAGTGGGCAGACGCAGTTAACTGGACTGTCTACGCAACCATCATTGCATCTGAAAAGGGAATCAACTCAGGAAATGCCGCAAGCGTTGTAGGAAACGATTCGTTTGACGCAGAGGCACAACGCCTTATGGGTGGTGAAGGTGAACTGCAGTCCCTTATGGGTCTCGCACCTGATGCTTTCCAGAAGGTTATTGCCCAAGTTGGTAACTATGACGAGATTTATTCTCGTAACCTAAACCCAGTAGGCCTCACACGTGACGGATCATCCAATGCTGGATGGGAAGCCGGTGGGCTTATCTACGCTCCACCCGCACGATAATTAGCGGTTAGAGAACATAGTTCAAAACATGAGCGGCCAGTCATTTGACTAGCCATACTCATAGTTAGAAAATTTGGATAACGAGCTGAGGGCTTAACCCCTCAGCTCGTTTCCGTATTATCATTAGTAAGAGAGAAATCGAATGCTTAGGGGGCAAACTTGAGTGTGATGTCGGAAACGCCGTCTCAAAGCTTTCATCACCAGAAACCGCCTTTCTATCGAGATGCGATAGTCGTGAAATGGCTATTCCAACTCGGGGCGCTAGCTCTTGTAGTTTTCGCCCTCTGGTTCTTATCAAGCCAAGCCCGCGACAACCTTGCAGCAAGAGATATATCTACTGGGTTTGACTTCCTCTCTATCGACCCCGGAATCAATCTTTCGGAAGGAATCGATACTCGACCGGCGACAGGAGGTAGGGCCCTTTGGGTAGGCATGGTAAACACCATTCGTTTAGCTACGGCCGGTATTCTCGCTGCAACTGTACTTGGACTATTCGTAGGTCTTGCGCGGCTTTCAAATAACTGGATCGTAAACAAGCTGGGTTCAGTGTTTGTCGAAACGCTCCGGAACATTCCCCTCCTCGTCCAAATAATTCTTTACGGGGCGATTCTCGCCAATTTAGGGGACCTATCGTATGACTCAGGATGGGACAACTGGGTCATCTGGTCTAACAAGGGCCTATCAATTCCTAGGGTTTTTATAGCTGATGGTTTCTATCAGTGGGCTATCTTTATGCTTGTGGGTTCCGTCGCAGCAAGATGGGCTTACAAAAGCCGCCAACTACTTCACGATGAAACTGGTGGAGACACATACCCTTGGGTCGCATCATTAGGTGTGTTAGGACTATTCGCTGTAATTGGTTGGTTTATTCACCCGATCTTCGGATGGGTTGGTGAAGTTTTCGGTGCAATAGGGGATGGCATCTCTAAGATTCCCGAGGAAGCTCTCCAAGCTGCCCTTTCTATTTCCGCTGTCCTTTTCGCCGGGAAGTGGATCCGTAATTTTCTTAGATCGAGGAGAACTCCTGGGGGTCCAGCCCAGCTAAATGACGATGACAAATTTCGACTTGTGTTCTCCGGAGTTGTTTCGGGATTGGTGATTTTGATTGTCTATGTTGTTTGGCCAGGCCTTTCAAGTTGGATGATCAACTCTTCAAGTGACCTATTTGGTGTCCTTGAAGATAAGTTTGGAAATGGCAGAACTGGCGGCCCCTTTGGTGTAGATCGACCAGAAGTAATTAAACCAGGAAAGTTCGAGAAGTATGGGCCATCAGGCCTGACTATGTCCATCGGATTCGCAGCTGTTTTCTTTGGCGTTGTTTTCTATACTGCAGCATTTATCGCTGAAATTGTGCGAGGAGGAATCCTCGCGGTTCCTAAAGGTCAGATAGAGGCAGCGAATTCATTAGGGATGAAGCGATCAGCAGCATTGCGAACAGTGATACTCCCTCAAGCCCTTCGAGTAATGATGCCGCCCCTAGGTAATCAGTACCTAAATCTAACTAAAAACACTTCGCTTGCTATTGCTGTCGGGTTCAGCGATCTGGTTCAAGTCGGACAGACGGTAGGCAATCAGACAGGCAAAAATTTATCTGTTTTCGCAATTTGGATGCTGTTCTACTTGGCCTGTTCGTTAACTATTTCGGTAGTAGTGAACTTCTTCAATGTGCGGCTGAAAATCGTGGAGCGATGATATGAATGAGCCAACCATCTTGAAGGTGACCTCCCAGTCCGAAGAAGTAAGTAGAAGCCCGCGCGAATGGGTTCGCAAAAATCTTTTCGCGAATATTCCAAATACGGTTCTTACATTGGTATTCGGGGCCGTTGCGATCTATGCCATTCGCGCGCTCCTAGGGTTCATCCTCAGCGGTGAAAGACGTTGGGGTGCTGTAGCTACAAATATGAGACTCTTGATGGCGCAGGGTTACCCCGCGGACCAATTTGTCAGAGTCTGGTTTACGTTAGGGTCTTTGATGGCTCTTACGGGGCTCACCCTAGCCGCATGGAGAGCTGCAGGCCGGCTATCTATAGGGAAGATTTCGATATGGGTTATGAATACTGGTGCCATCTTCGCCTTGTTCGCAGTAATTGCCCCGATTTCATGGGCATCAAGAATTGGGTGGCTCATCGCTGCTGCGATACTCCTATCGATAGGGCTAGGTCTGTGGTTTGGTCTGCGGGGCGAGAAGAAGCGGCCGTCTGGGTCAGTGCCGACTGTCTGGTTTGCATTCGGCTTACTAGGAGTTCTCGTACTGAGTCTTTGGACAGTCCCATTCGGCCATTATGCATTTGTGGAAGGTGAATTCATTGCTGAGAGTGGCAGAACCGTAGCAACAAGTACAAAGCTTCCCTTCACGGTAATGTGGCTCATTCTTATAGGCGCATACCTTTTCGGTGTCTTAATACGTGAACGTATACCGGGAAGCCGAGCAAAGGGTTTTCTGATAGCGCTCTGGTTCCTATCTCCATTTATCTTAAATTGGATTGTCCTTCGGGACCCAGACTTTGATTACGCCCATATCGCATCAACTGATATTCCTCTAGCGCTTCTGTTTGCTATAGGAGGTGGACTTGCTTTGTATCTACTTTCGAAACCGGACCTCGGGGAGATAGGGCGGATCGTTGCTATCGGCTTTCTTCTTTTCGCAGTGTTTAACTGGATTGCTGCCTTCTTTGGTTGGTATCCAATGCTGCAGAAAGTCAGAATTAGTTTTGTTCTGTTAGCGTTAGCTGCTCTTATCTCGCCCAACTTTGCTTCAGATCGTAAAACCCGACTTAGATTTGTTACAGGATGGATCGTTCTGATTGCTGTCTCGCATTGGCTGGTTACAGCAATAAATTCACCGTCAACTCTCGAATTGCAAGGCCCCACCTACCTCGGAGGATTTTCCTTAACATTATTTGTAGCAGTCTTAACTCTCTTACTGAGCTTTCCTTTAGGGGTGCTTTTAGCGTTGGGCCGCACTTCTTCCATGCCTATAGCCCGTGTTCTCTCTACGGTCTACATTGAATCGATTCGCGGCGTCCCGCTTATCACGATCCTCTTCTTTTTCTCGAATATCTTGCCGCTGTTCCTCCCTGAAGGGATGGAAATAGCTGAGTTAGCAGCGATAGTGACCGGCTACACCCTCTTCAGCGCAGCGTACTTGGCGGAGAATGTTCGAGGCGGCCTCCAATCGGTGATGCGTGGCCAATACGAAGCGGCAGATGCAATAGGGCTTACAACAAGCCAGCGAACTGGGTTTATCATAGTCCCCCAAGCTCTTCGAGTATCGATTCCGCCGTTAGTGGGTCAAGCTATTGGAGTCTTTAAAGAGACATCGCTAGTCGCTATCGTCGGCGCATTTGACCTGTTGCGAATAGCTGCATATGTCGTACCTGCACAAACTGAATTCCTTGGGGTAAAGAGAGAAGGCCTCTTGTTGATATCTGCTATTTACTTCATAGTTGCTTTCTCAATGTCAAAATATAGTCAGAAGCTAGAGGAACGAGTTGGACTAGGTGAAAGATGATCAAGACAACAAGTAAGGTAGTTATGTTCGCAGTAAAGAGAGGTAGCCATAATGAGCGCTGAAATAGCCCATGAAACCCGGTCAGACATGATTGTTTGCGAAAACGTTGATAAATGGTTCGGGGATTTTCAAGCTTTAAAAGGAGTGACAGCAACGATTGCGGAACAAGAAGTCGTGGTAGTTTTGGGCCCTTCAGGGTCTGGGAAATCTACCTGGATACGTTGCATAAATAGGCTAGAAGCTCATCAGAAGGGAACCATAGTTGTAGATGGGGTTGAACTCACAAACGATTTAAGGAATATAGAAAAGATCCGTTCTGAAGTCGGTATGGTCTTTCAACAATTCAACCTTTTCCCGCATTTAACTGTCCGAGACAATGTGACCTTAGCCCCTAAATGGGTTCGGAAAATGCCGAAAACTGATGCCGAGAAGAAAGCTGACGAACTACTTGAAATGGTGGGTATACCAGAGCAGGCTGCAAAATACCCCGGTCAATTATCGGGAGGGCAACAACAGCGGGTCGCGATAGCTCGAGCACTAGCGATGGAACCTCGTATCATGCTTTTCGACGAACCAACCTCAGCTCTTGATCCTGAGATGATCAAAGAGGTCTTGGATGTTATGCGGGATTTGGCGCTTGGTGGTATGACAATGATGGTTGTTACTCATGAAATGGGGTTTGCAAGAGAAGTCGCGGACAGAGTTATCTTTATGGAGTCTGGTGAGATAGTAGAAGAGGGAACTCCGGAACATTTCTTTACAAATCCAACTGAAGACCGAACTAAGTTATTTCTAAGTCAAATTCTCTAGGTCACGCTTTCCGCTCCTTGGAGAATGACATTTGCCTTCATCTGCTACACTTGAAGAAAATTAAATAACA
>JAQWQL010000055.1 GCA_029244605.1 Acidimicrobiales bacterium
TTTTATGGCAAATTCTTCAGCCTTCCTAAGAGCAGCTTGAACTAGAGGAATGACATCTTGGCCATCTACTTCAATTTCTAAAGTGGGCGGCATCCGCAGAGCCATATGAAGAGCGGGCCGATTTTCAGATTGGTTAACGACTGCTCCTCCGAATAATCCCTCTATTTGTCTTTCTAGGCCAACTTGATCTGCTAAATCAGCAAGTAAGTGGAGCGTTTCACTCGAAAGGAGTTGCTTTGAAAAATCGAAAAATATGTCACCTACCTCAAATGAAAGAGACTCCACGCGCCCTTGGTCATTAATTAGGTCTTGGAGAGAAGTTCCACGGAACGCAGAACAGTGCTCTTCAAGTTTCTTCCATTGCGATGACTCGGTTAGATCAATCACATTTACTATGATCGCACGAAAATTCAGCCAGCGGCTTCTTCTAACGTTTCTTCGTACGCTTCTTCTGCTTCAACGTTTGTTTCTAGAAACTCTGAAAAGCTACTTGCAATCATTTGAGGTGACACTCCAGATTCCCAAACAGGCAAATCTCCCGACTCCGCCCAGATGATATAGGCTTCGAGACTTTCCGGGGATTGAAGACCATGGGTTACTCTCTCATAGAGAACAACTTCGAGAATTTGTAACGACCCTAATGATGAAAACCCAGGCATAACTCCCTGTTGCTGGGAGATTCGTTGTCCTCCTTCACGCATTGGATTCCCATAAGGAGTCCCAGCTGTGGAAGATCCGTTGACGACCCAAGCTATGTGGCTCTCAACATCGGGAAATGTTTTTAGTACTTCGCCTTCATTCAGTTGGTATCCGACGCCGCCTCCGCCTCCTACACCGTGGCAAGCAGCGCATTGACTGTAGACTTCGCCGCCCACAGCGACAGGGCCTTCCTCATTGGAGGTAGGTTCCTCGAGTGTTCCCCAGATCATAAATGCCCAAATTGGAAGGAACAGAGCAACTGGAGCCATCCAGACAGGAATTTTTTTACGGTTCTTAGCGGCTGTAACCCAAGGAGCTACAGGTTTCGGAGGTTCTATTTTCTCAATTTCAGCTTGCGGAGTTTCAGTTGCGGCTGCAACTGTTTCTTCACTAGCTGCGACTGGTTCAACTGCAGTTGAAGATGCTTCTGAACCTCCTCCATCAGTGCCTTGAAACCGAGCGCGAGCCTCTCGAGACCTTTCAATCAGATAGTCAGGTATTTCAACCACGTCTGCCCCTAAAACCAAGACAGGAAATTTGTGAAAACGTCAATGGCGATGAGCTAAAATTCACATGAACTTCTGGATGTGCATTATGCACAAAACTTCCCATATTCTTGTTACCTATCAAGAGAGAACCTGACTTTTCCAAATTGCTGCGCTGAATACTTCTAGAATAGTCCTTAAAACTAGCAGTTAGCCTAGTCAAGGTAGTGCCTTTTCACTCGATCTTTTCATGATCATCAATTAAGGAAAACTTATTTAACCTCTGTTTTTGAATTTTCGCAATTGAAATATTGTTTAAAAAATCTAGATTTAGACTTAAATAGGATATATAAAAAACTGTGTAATTTCACAACTTAAATTGGGTGATTCACCCTTTTACTCTTTAAGGGTGCGACGATGTGTAGACAGCCAATTTGACGTGGTAAAAATGAGGATAAGATTCAATGCTTGAAGGAGCAAAGATTCGCTTGTGTTTCACTCACGATGGGAAGTAAAAAGTGGCTCAACGTAGGCCGATTGATGTAGCAGTAACTAAATTTTACGGGGCGATGATGGTCTCCTCCGTAGGTATATTTGCCATTGTTGCTATTTGGGTTGGGTTAACACGAAATACAAATGGTAGGCAGTTCCCCTATCTCAATACAGCATTTGTTTTAAGCTGGGTGATCTCGATAATACTTTTCGCCGGAATTCTTGAATATGCACGGCGACGACCAATGGAAGCGAACCTAACTTGGGGAGAAGCAAATTTATGGGCTTTTTATGTGTTCTTGCTTCTTTTCTGGATCTATGGAGTGGTACCTCACCAATGGCTAACATTTGCTAGTAATGACTTGTCATGGAGAGCAGACCGAGAGCTTATTGGTCCGACAGGTCTAGGGTTCACAAACGGCGAGGGAATTTTTCAATGGGCGCTGCCGTTCAAACTAAATTATCTGGTTGTTGGAGATTTAATAGTTGTTGTGATTTATGGACTGGGACTAGTGGCGAATGTTGCTCTTTGGTCGGTATGGCAAAACCGTGGGAAAGAAGCCCCGCCAGAAATTGAGACATCTACGTATGGCCGGCCAATTTTGAGAGAGGGATCGTCATAATGGGAGTAACCGACGCGAACCCTCCATTGCCAGAATTTCGGGATGACTATATTCTTCAAGAAGTTGATACCGAATGGCTCTCAAAAGCTGTGAAACCAAAGCAATTTATCCACATTGACCAGTCCGAATGCATTATGTGCGAGGGTTGCGTTGATATTTGTCCTTGGAAATGTATACACATGGTCAGGCCAGAGGCAATTTCTGAAGCTGTTGGGACTGAACTTCCAGGTGCAGATCCCTCAGACCACGTAATTTTCACTATCGACGACGATGTCTGTACACGATGTGCATTATGCGTTGATAGATGTCCGACAGGAGTGATTATTCTTGGTAAATTAGATGATCCCCCAGCTGGTGGAGATGTTCACCAGAGGATGCCGTCCCATGGCTATGGATATGGGATGCGATTGGGGTAACTATGTTTGTAGGTTGGACATTTCAAGAAGACGAGATAAGGAATTAAAGTGCCAAAGCAGTCAATAGGCGAAAAACTTAACGACATTTCGGAACAGATGAAATCCTCGCAAGCGTGGGGTTCTATCTTCCGACCCGGTTCAATTTTTCGAAAAGGGTATTCAGATAGCCCAAGAAATAGATCATATGTCGTTATGAACAGTCTTATCTATCACCTCCATCCAGTGAAAGTGAAGAGACATGCAGTCAAGGTAAGTTATACCCTTTGCTTAGGAGGGTTGAGTTTCTTCCTGTTTATCCTTCTCACCGTTACTGGGATCTTCCTAATGTTTTTCTACAGGCCTACCGCCGCGCAAGCTTGGGATGACATATATACGCTACAGACTTCAGTCACCTTCGGCCTTTTAGTCAGAAATATGCATAGATGGGCTGCTCATTTAATGGTGCTAACTGTGTTTCTACATATGGCACGAGTTTTCTATCACGGCGCGTATAAAGCTCCGCGTGAGTTCAATTGGGTGATTGGTGTCATCCTTTTAACGCTTACACTTCTTCTCTCATTTACTGGCTATCTACTACCTTGGGATCAGCTAGCGCTATGGGCGGTAACTGTTGGAACTAACATGATGGGGTATACCCCTGTCTTTGGTGACCAAGTACGTTTTGTTTTACTTGGAGGAGTAGAGATAGGAACCGACACTCTTCTCAGATGGTATGTTTTGCACGTTCTGATGCTGCCTTTTGTTGCAGTTATCTTTATGGCAATCCACTTTTGGCGAGTACGTAAGGATGGAGGCATTTCTGGTCCTCTGTAGACCAGAAGAAAAGAACCTATGGCTGAAATTCCTGATCATCTTTTGAAGCGGGCCCAAGAAGCACGAGAACGTCAAGCTGACGGCGATGAGACTACCCCCGCAATAACAGAAGAAAAGTCTGAGAGCAAAATACCAGATCATTTACTCGAACGAACTGTTGCGGCCAAGGACCGTGAACCTGTCGCAACAGCTACCGCCCAAGTAGCAAGTTCTGCTCCATTACCTCCAACTGGTAGCGGACCAGGAGGAAACACTCAGAGGCTGCTTACAGTAGTGAAATCAGGGTCAATTCAGGATGTAAAACTCAAACCTGTTGACAAAGTTCACGTCTGGCCACATCTCCTCATCGTGGAATTCGTGGCGGCTCTCGCAATCACTGCGTTTGCAACGATCTTCTCTATCTTCGTGAATGCACCATTATTAGAGCTAGCAAACTTTAATCAAACTCCGAACCCATCTAAAGCCCCATGGTATTTTTTGGGACTTCAAGAACTTTTGACAATGTTCCACCCAATGGTCGCAGGGGTGACAATACCCGGTTTAGCCCTTTTCCTCTTGATTCTGGCTCCCTACATTGACAAAAACCCGTCAAACAAACCTGAAGATCGCAAATTCGCTATTTCACTTATGACAATTCACCTAATGTTCTGGGGTGTACTGGTCATGATAGGTTCCTTCTTTAGAGGGCCAGGCTTCAACTTTATATTCCCATGGGCAGAGGGACTCTTCTTCGAACTATGAGCAAAGACCTTTCTTTCATCGCGGTAATAGCCACCCCTAGCCCAACATTCGAAGGGCGGGTTCAGTGGTAGTCCTATCAATTGCTATTCCAGCGGTTGTCTTTCTTGCCCTCCTGCTCGTTTTTGCTTCATCACGGCGAAATGAAGCAGCAAAAGCTGAAGGACATTTGAGCAAAGAAACGCTCCAACGTGATAGCAGCAGTGAAAAAACTGAACCAGAGGAGTCTGGAATATCTCAAATTTCAGGGAAAGAGATAGAAAGAGCTGCAGTTCTTGAACGTCAAGGCGGCAAGGAGATCGTCCTACAAGAACAGTCAAGTCCAGTGCCATGGGTAGCACCTGATGAAGAGACAGTCGGTATTGCTCGAAGGCAATTCCTTAACCGAAGCATTGTGGGCTTAATGGGAATTTCCTTAAGTAGCTTTGGCGCAGCATGCATCGCATTTCTTTACGGAGGTGGCGGTGGTGGAGGATTTGGATCCAAAATCAATGTCGGAAACGTCACTGATATTCAAGCTCGCATTGATGCAGCAAACGGGTTCCTCTATGTACCTGAAGGGCGCATGTGGGTGACTAAGTACCCTGCGGGGTCAGTCAAAAAAGCTGAATCATCCTATTCAGCACAAGAACTTGCAGGAATGCGAGCTGGACTAGTGGCGTTATATCAAAAGTGTCCGCACTTGGGTTGTCGCGTTCCAGAGTGCCAGACATCCCAATGGTTCGAATGCCCATGTCATGGCTCCCAATACAACCGAGTCGGAGAGAAAAGGGGAGGCCCAGCTCCAAGAGGCATGGATCGTTTTGCTATGGAAGTAAAAGATGGCGTATTTATTGTGGATACCGGAACGATTATCCAAGGTCCTCCAATTGGAGTAAATACCACGGGACAAGAAGCTGAAGGCCCCAACTGTATAAGTGAGTCCACACACTAATGAACACAGATAAGAGATAAAGAGAACTTAAGAAATGATTATTTTAGCCGCATCTACGCAACGAACTACAGGGCTTGTAATAGCTGTTGTTGTCGCGGCTGGCTTTGCAATCTACGTCCTATTTAACCTCAAGCAGGGGCGGAAAGAAATCGGTGCCGAGATTGAACTCGCGCCAAATAGAAAGCCCTATTACGATGACGAGACACTCGAAACAAAAAGATTAGACATGGCTCTTGCTGGTGGAGTCGCCATGCTGATCATCGTAGCTCTATCTCTTCCCCTGTATTGGTTGGGCGAGCCTGGCCGGCAAAAAGGATTTGACGAATTTACAGAAACAGTATTTGCGAGTCGCGGTGGGGAAGCTTATGAAGAACTATGTGCTCAATGTCATGGAGCCGGAGGTGTTGGAGGTCAGGCCGCGTATACAGTACTTGATGACCAAGGGCGTTACATCGAAAGCGTTAATTGGACTGCGCCAGCACTTAACAATATTCTTTACCGCTTTAGTATCAACGAAGTCACACACATCCTAAATTATGGGAGACCGCAATCACCGATGCCAGCTTGGGGAGCCCCAGGTGGTGGGCCACTAACATCTCAACAGCTCGAGACAATCGTGGAGTACTTGATTGTGATTCAGCTGACTCCAGAACAAATGGAAGAAGAAGTTCAGGCTGGCCTCCGAGAGAGTGTTCTAACCGAAGTAAGAGATCAAAATCCTGAAGTATCAGACAGAGAGCTTCAAGACGCCTACAATCTTCTCTTCTCGGGTTTAGGTGACGCTCTTACGGAACAAACCACGATACAACAAGACGCAGAAGCAGAAGTAGAAGATATCGAAGAAGCAAAGACAAAAGTGATGGATCTTCTCGATGACTATTTAATTGAACTCGCTGCTATGAACGCACAAAAATATGGAGAGTATCTCTTCAACAACCCAGCTGGGGCTGGATCATACGCATGCGCCCGTTGTCATACCGCTGGGTCTTCATGGAATGCAAACGAAATACTGGAATCAAGTCCTTCGCTGGAAGGGCTCATTGACCCTGAAATCCCTGGAAGCGGGGGATTCGGCCCTTCACTTATCGGAGTTGAATCTCAGTTTACCTCTGCTTTCTCCCAGTCCCAGTTCATCTCCGTTGGGTGTGAAGCGAACCTTCAATATGGAATGAATGGAGTTTGCGAACCATCAGGTCAGATGCCTGGCTTCGGGCATAATGCAACTGACCTAGAAGGTTCGATGCTTTCACCTGAACAAATCGATGCAATCGTCGAATATGAGAGGGCGCTCCGATGATTACAAACCTTGCCTTCTCACCTGTCATAGCAGGAATTGGTTGGGAACCAGAAATTCGAGGTGCCCTAACGGTCCTTGTCGGGTCCCTAGTGCTATTTGGTTCAGTTTGGCTCATACTCAATACGAATCTTGGTAACCGCCTAGGGAGCCTCATTTCCCTAGTAGGGTTCTTCGGTTGGATGTTTATTATGGGAATTGTCTGGTGGATTTATGGGATTGGTCTCCAAGGCGACAGACCTACATGGGAACCAAGGGAAATCATTTTCGGTGATCTAAGCGAATCCGAGAGCCATGTTGCTCAACTCGGTGAAGATAATATCGCTACCATCCGCGCCAGCGAACTTGTCGATATATATTGCCCTGGTCTGGTTGATGCGACAGTTGCCGTGCAACGTCAACGTTATGTAGAGGAAAATTCTGACCTAGTTATCGACTATGAACCACCGAAGGCATATTGCACGGAGTCAGTGGCAGAAAAACTAGCTGTTGACGAAGAAACAATCGCCGATAATCTCCGCTTAGCTAATGTGAATTTATCTTCTGATGCTGGAGATCGGGGAATTTCTGATTCAAGGGTCTTATCTGATGCTGAACTTGAAGAAAAAATTACGCAGAGAATTGACGACCAGAAACGTAAACTTAATCAACTTTCTTTGAGTGACCTTGCTGCTATAAGCGAAGATATTATTAATGACGCTAGAGACGACGGCATTCTTGACTTCAACGGCTGGAAGTTGCAATCTAGTAGTGCCGCTGGCGAAGCTATAGCAACAGCAGATGCTTTTCTTGTATCAGACCCTGCAACTCCGTTCTATGGAGGATCCAGTGATGATTTCTTTGTCTTAGACACATTCCAAAAAGGAGGAAAGCCTAAGCGTGGGAGCGATGGCATAGGAGATCGAGTATGGAATGAAATTAGAAACACAATTGTCTTCTGGCATCCTACGAACACGGTGGTAGTTTCCGTTGCCCCGACACTTGACAAAGAACTAGTTCCCGGCGAAGCACCTCCATTCCCAGAAATTGACTCAGAAGGACAAATCATTAACGTTGTTATGGTCCGGAACCTGGGAACTTTACGTCTCCCTGCCGCCCTTACAACAATTGGTTCCGCATTAGCATTCCTAGGGTTGTGTTACATGCTGCATCAAAGAGATAAGGAACTAATCCGACGTACGGAAGAGTGGGATGAATCACCGGCCACATAGGCCGCTTATAGGAGGGAACATTGTTAGCCCAGTATTTACCAATTCTCGCAATGTTCATATTGGCGGTCATCTTTGCGGGCGTAAGTTTAATCGCCTCGAAACTTTTAGCGCCTCAGCGACCGACACCTTCTAAAGAAGAACCATATGAGTGCGGGATTGCGTCTACCCAAGGCCCGCCGGAAAGGTTCCCAGTCAGGTTCTTCCTTATTGGAATGATCTTCATTGTCTTTGATGTTGAAATAATTTTCATGTACCCATGGGCAACAGTATTTCGAGAGATTGGGGTCTTTGGTCTTGTAGCGATCCTCATTTTCTCCGTTGCTGTGTTTGAGTCATTCCTCTATGTGATAGGAAATGGCGCACTTGAGTGGGGGCCACGTAAAAAAATTGAAAAACAGGAAGTTGTGAGCCCAACAAGAACGATTCACTCAACAATACGTCGCGTAGGACTTGAAGGAAGAACCACATCTGAAGGTGAGGCTGCCTAATGCCGAAACTTCCACTAATAGGGGATATAAGTCGAGTAGCCGATGAGGGGCTTGAAGGATTAGACCACAATTTTTTGACTGGAAAAATTGAAGACCTTGTTAAATGGTCTCGGACACGCAGTATGTGGCCAGCCACTTTTGGCCTAGCTTGTTGTGCATTGGAAATGATGGCAACAGGCGCGGCGCATTATGATCTGGCTAGGTGGGGAATGGAAGTTTTCCGTGCTTCTCCTCGTCAAGCGGACCTCATGATAGTAGCTGGACGGGTATCGCAGAAAATGGCGCCCATTCTCCGCCAGGTATACGACCAAATGATGGAACCTAAATGGGTTATTTCTATGGGGGTTTGTGCAAGCTCAGGGGGAATGTTCAATAATTACGCACTCGTACAAGGTGTCGATCAAATCGTTCCAGTAGATGTTTATGCTCCTGGCTGTCCTCCGGGGCCTGAAACTTTAATGCATGCGATACTTCAACTGCATGAGAAGATCGAGTCTGGAGAGATTACCCAGCGAAGAGATCAACGAGCCGGAGGCGCTGGACTTATCGTCGAACAAAGAGATGGCCAAACTGCGACAAAAATGATTCTCGGTCAGCGGGAGCAAACTAGTGGCTGAAGAAAGAGATCACGAAGAAGATCCCAGCGACCAAATGGAACTAGACACAGGAACCTCGGGTGAAGAACTTCTCTACGAGGTACCTATGTCAGAATCGAGAGGGCAGAAAGTTCTTCATCCGACAAGAGATCAATATCTAGAAACCATCAAAAAACTCTCAGAAGACGGATTCAAGGTATGTATTGATGTTACTGCTGTCGATTACCTCGAAAACCCTGAGCGGGACATTCCAAGATCGATATCTCCCGAGCGATTCGAAGTCGTAATTAACTTGCTATCTCACAAGAAAAAAGAGAGAGTGAGAATGCGTATTCAAATCCCTGAAACTGACCCCGTTATTCCTAGTATTTTTGACTTTTATCCGGGGTCTGAAGCTCTTGAAAGGGAAGTATTTGACCTTTTCGGGATTGAGTTTGAAGGCCATCCCGATTTAACGAGGATTCTCATGCCAGAAAATTGGAATGGTCACCCGCTCCGTAAGGATTATGACGTTGGGGGCATACCGGTCCAATTCAAAAATGCTCCTGGAGCTGGGTGAGGTTGATTTTATGACCCAGAATGAGACAGCACTCGAGAATACAGCGGCTGAGAGAGTTTTCCGTCGGGGAGAGGATGCAGCCATCCTCAGAATGTCGGAATCTGAAATACATGCTTACGAGCCCTTGGATGACCGAAGGATGGTTGTCAATATGGGTCCACAACACCCTTCGACACACGGAGTGCTTCGACTTTCTCTTGAGATGGAAGGGGAGACAGTTATACGAAGTAAGCCGATCATCGGATATCTCCACACGGGGATGGAGAAAACAGGTGAACAATTGAGCTACCTCCAAGGAGCTACAAATGTGACCCGAATGGATTATTCCTCGCCTTTATTCAGCGAATTAGCGTTTTCGCTCGCTACAGAAAAACTACTCGAAATAGAGGTACCAGAGCGAGCCATATGGATTCGGATGCTGATGTGCGAACTGAATCGGATAAGTTCTCACCTGCTTTTCCAAGCGACCAACGGGATGGATATAGGAGCAGTTGGGGCGATGATCTACGGATGGCGAGAGCGTGAAGAAGTTCTTAGGCTTTTGGAGAAAATTACTGGGTTACGAATGAACCATAACTACATTCGTCCGGGTGGTGTCGCCGCTGACCTTCCAGATGGATGGCGAGATGATACATTGCGGATTCTATCTAACCTCCCAGAGAGGCTTGATGACTTTGATGGATTGTTTACTGGTCAACCAATCTGGCATGAACGGCTCCAAGGGGTAGGGGTAATCAATTCAGAGGAGTGTCTCGCATTAGGTGTCACCGGACCGCTACTTCGTTCCACGGGGTATGCATGGGATCTCAGAAAAGATATGCCATATTTGCACTACGACCAAGTCGAATTCGACATATTAGTAGGAACATACGGTGATTGTTTTGACCGTTTTGCTATCCGACTTAATGAAATAAGAGAATCAATCCGTATAGTCCATCAAATTCTTGAGAACATCCCAGACGGAGATTATCGGCTCCAAGATAAAAAAATAACACCCCCTCCGCGAACTCGTATCGATGAGTCAATGGAGGCTCTTATCCATCACTTCAAAATATTCACCGAAGGGTTCAAAGTACCGGCTGGCGAAGTTTATGTTGCTGTTGAATCACCGAGAGGTGAGCTTGGTTGCTATATCGTTTCAGATGGCGGGCCTAAACCATATAGAATGCATATTCGAGGACCCTCATTTACTAACCTCCAAGTACTTCCTCATATGCTACAAAATGCGTTAGTTGCTGATGCTGTAGCAGTGATATCTACAGTTGATCCGATTATGGGGGAGGTTGACCGATGAGCAGACTAAATGAAGAGAATCTAAGACTAGCTCGTCAAATTCTCTCCTTGTACCCAAAGAAAAAATCAGCGATGATCCCTCTGTTGCATCTATCGCAAGAACAAAACGGCATGGTTACAAATGAGGCAATGGAACATATAGCGGAACTTGTTGAAGTAACTCCTGCTGAAGTACTAGGGACTTGCAGTTTCTATGAGATGTTTAAACGGCATCCTGTCGGTGAGTACCAGATCAATATTTGTCATGGCATTTCATGCCATCTCCTTGGCGCAGAAGAAGTCTTAGAACATGCAGAAGAATCTCTAGGGGTTAGAGAAGGGGAAATCACTAAAGATGGAAAATTCAGCTTTGAAGGAGTTGAATGCATCGCAGCATGCACAGAAGCTCCCTGTTTACAAGTGAATTATCGGTATATCAATAAAGTCAATTTAGATGCTTTCAACGAACTAATTACCGATCTACGGAACGATCAGAAAGCTGAAATTCCCAAACATGGGACGCTAGCAAAAACTCGCCAAAAAATTCCATCTGAGAAACTAGCCGGTCCTAGTGGTGTTGAAGATGCTACACCGCCAGAGTGGCTACAACGGAATAAGGAATCCCAATGAATTTTCCATTAATAACTACTAGTCGTTGGGACGTTGAAGATGGGCATACCCTAGAGGGCTATTTGCGCACAGGTGGGTATAAAGGCCTCCGTCGTGCTCTGGAGATGGCACCTGACCAAGTCCATGAAGAAGTAAAGAAAGCTTCACTACTTGGACGCGGAGGTGCTGGTTTCCCAGCTGGAATAAAGTGGGGTTTTCTCCCCCCTGATGTCTGGCCACGTTACCTCGTCGTAAATGGCGACGAATCAGAGCCCGGTACTTACAAAGACAGGATCCTCATTGAACGAGATCCGCACCAATTAATTGAAGGTTGCGTTATTGCTTGTTTTGCTTTGGGATTATCCCAGTGTTTCCTTTACGTCAGAGGGGAAATGGCCCACGGGCAGGAGAGAATCGCATCAGCTCTAAACGAAGCGTATAAGCATGGCTACGTTGGTAAGAATATTCTCGGTACAGAATTCTCAGTAGATGTAGTTCTTCATTGGGGGGCAGGAGCGTACATCGTTGGTGAAGAAACAGCCTTAATAGAAAGTCTTGAAGGCAACAGGGGTATGCCTAGGTTAAAACCTCCCTATTTCCCCGCCTCCATTGGACTTTACGGCAAGCCAACCATTGTTAACAACGTTGAGACACTTTCCAATATTCCTTGGATCATCGAGCATGGAGGGGATGCATTCGCCGAAATAGGAGCCGAAAAGTCAACGGGGACGAGGATATTTGCTGTCTCGGGCCATGTAAAAAACCCTGGTGTTTTCGAAGTTGAATTCGGAATAACGACATTCAGAGATCTCATTATGGGAGAGGATTATGCCGGCGGCATTCGAGATGGAAATGCGTTAAAAGCATTTATCCCTGGAGGAGCATCTGCCCCATGGTTCTTTGAAGAGCACCTAGATACGCCTTTGGAAAAAACAATAGTTGACAATGAAGGGTCGATGCTCGGCTCTGGGGCGATCGTTGTTATGGACGAGACAACCGATATCGTCAAGGCTTGCCATAATGTTGTCCGGTTTTTCTCTAGAGAGTCCTGCGGAAAATGCACTCCATGCAGGGAAGGGACAAACTGGTTGGAAAAAATCTTGGACCGTATTCTCAATGGACACGGAAGACCTGAGGATATAGATCTGCTTCTAGATGTTTGTGACAATATAAGTCCTGGTATTACGTGGCCTCCGAAACAGACAACGATATGCCCGCTCGGCCCATCAGCGGTTTCCCCAATATCGTCAGCATTGCAACGTTATAGGTCAGAGTTTGATGCCTACATCGCATTAAATAGAGCTACACCTGTAACAGTAGAAGGGAGGACGGTATGACCGACATCGACCAAGACTCAGAACTCATCTCTGTAACTATCGATGGTCAAGAGGTCAACGTAAAATCCGGAGAGGTTCTTATTGATGCATGTGAAGAAGTCGGGGTCGATATCCCAAGGTTCTGCTACCACAAGCGGATGAGTCAAGTTGGTATGTGTCGGATGTGTATCGTAGAAGTAGATACCGGACGCGGACCTTCCCTTCAACCGAGTTGCATGATGAACGTAAGTGAGGGGATGATAGTTGATACTCAATCTGAAGCAATTAAGAAAGTTCAAGATGGAGTACTTGAATTCCTTCTCCTAAATCATCCACTTGATTGCCCAGTATGCGATAAAGGAGGAGAATGTCCTCTTCAAGATCAAACTATGGCATTTGGACCTGGAGAAACTCGCTTCGTAGAAGAGAAAAGGCACTTTGAGAAGCCAATACCGATTAACGACAACGTATTTCTCGATCGTGAGCGTTGTATTCTCTGTGACCGCTGTACCCGTTTCGCTGACGAAGTTGTTGGCGATCCGTTGATCCAATTTATTGACCGAGGCAACTCAACACAGGTCAACACCTTTCCAGAAGATCCATTCGCGTCTTATTTCAGTGGAAACATCGTCCAGCTATGTCCCGTAGGAGCCTTGACTGCAAAACCTTACCGATTTAAAGCCCGCCCATGGGACCTAGAAGAGATTGAGTCAACCTATCCGAACCCTTTAGGAGACCGGATAGTGGTTCAATCTTCACGAGATCAAGTTTTGCGCCTTCAGGGATTAGACAGTGAAGCAGTAAATTGGGGCTGGCTATGTGATAAAGATCGCTTTTCTTTCGAAGCATTCCAAAGCGAATATAGATTAGATAACCCTCTGGTACGAGGAGGTGGACTTAACAAAGCTAATAAATTAGGAACTGGACTTGTGGCAGCATCATGGGCCGGAGCAATGAGCATAATAACAGAGTCCCTAGATGGAGTTAATCCCGATCGTGTCGCCGTTATAGGAGGAGCCAGATTAACGAATGAATCTCAATACGCATGGGCTAAACTCGCAAAAGGTTTTATCGGAACCGACAATGTTAGCGCTGACCTTGGGGATGAATTACCGCCCGATATTCTCCTTGGCTTACCGCGAGCAACAATTGCAGATGCCTGCCAGCCCAACAGCACGATTGTTCTTCTTACATCCGACCTAAAGGAAGAGTATGGGACTTTATATATTCGCCTGAGGCATGCAGCAAAAAATTTAGGGGTGAACATTATTGACCTTTCACCTGTAGAAACAGCCCTTTCAAGCGATGCGGCGGTCTCTCTACATCCTTTACCCGGTGAAGTAGGTAACGTAGTAGAAGCTCTTGTAACTGGCGATATCCCTCGAGAAGTGGGAGGAATCTCAGGTGAAGAAATCTCCCAAGCCCACCACATCATTAAAGATACAAATGTCGTCGTCTTCGTAAGCCGTTCCTCTATGGGACAATCAGTAATTCCAATTTCTGAAGCGCTCACCTCTTTACAACAACTAGATAATTGCCGCTTTATCCCTCTTGTACGACGAGCAAATACCATGGGCGCTCTAGATATGGGAATGGCGCCGGGGCTTCTCCCTGGGCGGAACTCTCTAAGCTCCGGGTCTTCGGCATTTTCTGATATTTGGCCAAATTTACCTTCAGAACCTGGAGCTAACACAAAGCAGATCCTCCAAAAAGCGGCTAACGGTGAGATAGACACGCTTTTCCTACTAGGGGCTGACCCAATAACAGATTACCCAGATAAATCTATAGCGAAAGCAGCACTCCAGAAGGTCAACACTGTCATAGCCGTAGATCTATTTGTTACTCCGTCAGTCTATGAGTCCGATGTTGCCTTACCTGCTGCGTCCTTTCTTGAAGCTAATGGGTCACATACAAATGTAGAAGGACGGATTACTCCAATTCGCCAAAAGGTTACGGCACCAGGGACAGCAAGACCGGACTGGATGATTGCCGCAGAGATATCTCACCGACTCGGTCATGACCTTGGCATTGACTCTCCAGAAGATGTTTGGGAAGAGATCAACTCACGTTCTGCAGTCCATGAAGGCCTAGATTATGAACAATTAGCCCATGACGATAATGGTCACCTCATCACGGCTACAGGACGCATCCCATTCATTCCAGTAACGGAAAGAGTCGAAACAAGACCGATTGACTCCTACGCAATGAGACTCATTGTGGGGAAACGAATGTTTGATCAAGGAATAGTTACCCAAATGTCGCCCTCTTTATGTTCATTAGCTGAGCAATCTCAATTGAGAATCAACCAATACGATTTTAATCGTTTAGGGATTCAAGAAGGTACACAAGTCGAAGTGAGTTCAGGAGGCAAAAGCATCTCTATATCTGTAAAAGTAGACAATCGGGTACCGCGGTCATCAGCCTTAATCTACGCCAACCTTGAAGGAGCAGATCCAAGGGAGTTGCTTTCCGACGATGAGCACAGCATAGATATACGAATAGATCCTACTGTTAAGGGAACTGCATGATCTTCAGCGGATTAGACCCTCTTTTTCTAGGTGATGCTGGAACCTTGGAAGTACTACTTATCGTGCTGCTTAAAGTACTCATTGCATTTTCGCTACTTCTAGTATCCGTAATGCTTTACATCTGGTGGATGAGAAAATTTATAAGCGCTATGCAAAACAGAATTGGCCCGAGTCGGGCAGGTCCATTCGGTATCTTGCAAACACTCGCAGACGGGATCAAACTCTTCTTTAAAGAAGACTTAATTCCAAGCCAGTCTGACAAATTCGTATTCAAAATTGCCCCATTCTTTTCTTTGGTACCCGCTTTACTAGTTTTCTGCGTGGTTCCTGTCGCCGGCGATTTCAGCGGCGGTGGAGATGGAACAGTTACGTGGTTCGGAAACGAGACATTTGTTCAAGTTGCTGACCCCCATGTGGGTATTCTCTTTGTCTTAGCTATGTCGTCGATAGCGGTTTACGGCATCATGCTGGCTGGCTGGTCATCTGGATCAAAATATCCCTTACTTGGCTCTGTCCGAGCATCAGCACAAATGGTGAGCTATGAAGCCGGACTCGGCTTGGCGCTAATAGCCGTCTTACTTAAAACCGGAACTTTATCAACGCACGACATAGCGCTCCAGCAAAATGGGGGAATCACAGATTGGGGCCTGGTAGTTACAGGGTTTGTACCATTCTTTATTTTCTTCATTGCTACCACTGCTGAACTGAACTCACCTCCGTTTGACCTAGTAGAAGCAGAACAAGAATTAGTAGGTGGTTTTCATACTGAGTACAGTTCCATTAGATTTGCCCTTTTCTTCATGGCTGAGTTCATGAATGTCATCACAATGTCTGCCGTTATGGTCACCCTCTTTTTTGGTGGGCCGAGCGGATATTATCCTGATTTTGGACCTGCATGGCTTTGGGGCCTCTTATGGTTCGTAGGTAAAGTTTTCATCTTTGTATCTGTTTTTGTATGGATGAGAGGGACCCTACCGCGACCGAGGTACGACCAACTTATGGATTTAGGGTGGAAGCTATTGATCCCATTGGCATTAGGTTGGGTATTACTTTTAGCTGCACTCGATGTCTTCGCCGACCGAGGATTCGGAAGCGGTCCTGCCCAGATGCTTATTGCCCTAATCTCAGTTATCTCTATAAGCCTTTTTGGCGCTTTACTTATGAGCGCAATACGTAAAGGACAAAAGAAAAGAGACCATGAAGGAGAAGAGGTATTCGGATGAAATTCCTTTACTGCCA
>JAQWQL010000108.1 GCA_029244605.1 Acidimicrobiales bacterium
GTTAATTCGGGTCAAAGTTGGGCTGATGCTAAATAGAGAAGAATTTTAGAAAATGCATAAAACTTATGGATAAGCATTGGTTTGAAAAACTCGCCAACCATATGGGGGCGGCATACCTCAACTACGCATTTACAAAAGGCACCAGACAAGAAGCTGAATTTCTTATTTCTGAGCTCGGACTTAAGTCTGGGATGACTCTCCTAGATGTTGGATGTGGGCCAGGAAGGCATACAAAATATTTTGCTGATTATGGGGTAACCGTTCATGGGGTCGATATCAGTCAAACATTTATAGATATAGCAAAGGAGCAAGCTCACCCTCGAGCCACCTTTGAGCGAATAGATGCGAGAGAGATGTCATTTGCCAAGCAGTTCGACGTTGCTATTTCATTATGTCAGGGGGCGTTCGGTTTAGCTGGTGATCCTTATACCCCTGTCCCTCCCCAAGACCCTGACGGGGCAATCCTTAACCGAATGGCACAGGCTCTTGTCCCTGGTGGAAAGATAGCAATGACAGCATTTTCAGCGTATTTCCAAGTCCGGTATCTTGAAGATAGTGATACGTTCTTTGCAGCTCAAGGAATAAACAGCGAAATAACTCGAATACGAAACGAAGAGGGGGAGGAGATAGAGGAAGAATTAATCACTAGCTGCTTTACCCCACGTGAGCTTCGTCTGCTTATAGAAAAGGCCGGAATGGAAGTCGTGTCGATGTCTTCAGTGGCTCCTGGGAAATATCGAACCGGCCCATTGAACATGGACGAACCAGAAATTCTTTTGATCGCAGAAAGATAAATACTCTTTCTGGTTCCAACGTGGTTGCCACTTCATTACCTACTGGTAGCCTGAATGAGTTGCAGATTTTTCCGCAACAAATGCAGCACCCCTGCATAGCTGCTTCGGTAGCGTGTCCTTATTGTCTAGAGAGAAAACCCCGATGTCCGATACTAATACAGATACAGATAATAACCTTTTGCCAGAAGATTACACCCCGCGAGAAATAGCGGTTAATGATCTGGGAAATCAAACATTAGATGATGCATTTGAAGCATCTATGATCCAAGTAGAAGATGGCCAGCTTGTAGCTGGTAGCGTCGTCAAAATTGACAGAGAAGAAGTTCTTCTTGATATCGGATTCAAATCAGAGGGTGTTATCCCTAGAAAAGAATTATCGATCCGAAATGACGTTCCACCTAGTGAGCTGGTGTCATTGGGAGACCAAATCGAAGCCCTAGTGATTCAAAAAGAAGACAAAGAAGGCCGTCTTATTCTTTCCAAAAAGAGGGCACAGTATGAAAAGGCTTGGGGAGACGTCCAAACAGTTAAAGAAACGGATGGGATAGTCAAGGGCCTAGTTATTGAAGTCGTCAAGGGCGGATTAATAGTGGATATTGGTCTAAGAGGGTTTCTCCCAGCATCATTAGTTGAGCTTCGGAGAGTGCGAGACCTTCAGCCGTATATCGGAATGGAGCTAGAAACAAAGATAATCGAATTGGACAAAAATAGAAATAATGTTGTCTTGTCTCGTAGGGCCTTCCTTGAAGAAACACAAAAGGAACAACGCGAAGAATTCTTGGACCATCTCAAACCCGGAGAACGACGAAAGGGTGTTATCTCGTCAGTCGTAAACTTTGGAGCATTCGTTGATCTTGGGGGCATGGATGGCCTGATTCATGTTTCTGAACTTTCATGGCAGCACGTAGATCACCCATCTGCCGTTGTTACTATTGGAGACGAAGTCGACGTAGAAGTCCTCGAAGTTGATCTTGATCGGGAAAGAATTAGTTTGTCACTTAAAGCAACCCAAAAAGATCCATGGAAAGAATTTGCCGAAAGCCACCGTGTCGGTGAGCTTGTCTATGGTCGAGTTACAAAGCTCGTCCCCTTCGGCAGTTTCGTACAAGTAGGTGACAATATCGAAGGTTTGGTTCACATCTCAGAAATGTCTGAACACCATGTTGAGCTTCCGGAACAAGTAGTAACTCCAGGTGAAGAGTTATGGGTCAAAATCATTGAAATAGATCTTGAGAGAAGAAGAATAAGCCTTTCAGTTAAACAAGCAGCAGAAGGCGGCGTTGTGGCGGAAGAATATCAAGAGCACTTCGGTGAACAGAATTATGATAATGAAGGTAATTACATTGGCCCTGCTATCGATCTAGACCCAACTGCAGCGGCCGAGCTGGATGAAGCGTGGTCTGCCTATGAGGAAAGTGAGCAGGCGCGGATCATGGGGGATGCTGATTCTGGTAATGACTCTGAGGAGAACCCAGAGAATGAATCAGAAAATCCCGACGAGCCATCGGAATAAATAAGCTTTTTGCAAATGGCTGAATTTGCGATAACCGGAGGTATAGGCTCTGGAAAATCAACAGTCGCAGCTGAACTTGTTAGGAGAGGAGTTAAGCTCGTTGACGCAGATGAGGTAGTGCGAGAATTGCAACAGCCAGGCGGCGAGATATTTGCTGCACTTACTGAAGTATTCGGTGAAGAAATTATTGACGAGAATGGAGAGCTTGATAGGCAAAAGCTTGCTGACATCGCTTTCTCAGATCCCGAAGAATTAGAAAAATTGAATAATATCGTACATCCAGCTGTTGGGAAGGAGATGGTAGCGAGAAGAGATAGCTTCAAAGAGGCGGGGCATATCGTCCTCGTGGATATCCCATTGTTGGTTACGCCTGAAGGGAAGCTCGCTCGGAAAGAATATAAAGAATTCGCAGGCAGAATCGTGGTTGATTGCGATGAAAAAATAGCGGTTTCACGCCTAGTTGAGTATCGGGGTTTCAGAGAAGACGACGCGTGGGCAAGGATTGATAAACAAGCAAACCGCGCCCAACGGCTTAAATTCGCTGATTATGTGATTAACAACAATGGAGACGATAAAGCATTAGGGCCACAAATTGACGACTGCTGGTCATGGATGCAGCTTCTCGTCACAGAACAATGAATTGGTTGTGATCCAATAATGGTAGAACGTTCAGATGGAGTCCCCTTCAAAGTCGAAGCAGACTTCAATCCTGCAGGAGATCAACCAGAGGCAATAAAAAAGCTGTCTGAGGGCATTAACGAGGGAAAGAGGTTTCAGACTCTTCTAGGAATCACCGGATCGGGAAAAAGCGCAACGATCGCTTGGACTATAGAGAAAACACAGCGTCCCACATTAGTCATAGCTCCAAACAAGTCACTCGCCGCTCAACTAGCAAATGAGCTTAGAGAATTTTTTCCAAATAACCGTGTGGAATACTTCGTCAGCTATTACGACTACTACCAACCTGAAGCGTATATGCCATCGAGCGACACCTACATAGAAAAAGACTCATCCGTTAATGACGAAATAGATAGACTTCGGCATGCGTCAACTTCTGCTCTACTAACGCGTCGAGACACCATCATTGTAGCTTCAGTTTCCTGCATCTATGGATTAGGTTCCCCTCAGGAATATATGACTCAACTTCTAGTAATCAGATCCGGCGAAGAATACCAACAGAGAAGGATCCTTCAACAGTTGATAGCAATGCAGTACGACCGGAATGATATGAATTTAATACGTGGGAACTTTCGTGTGCGAGGAGACTCACTGGAAATCCATCCGGCTTATGAAGAGAACGTAGTCAGAGTAGAATTCTTCGGAGATACGGTAGATCGGATTAGGATCCTCGATCCTTTGACAGGAGAAAAGGTTTCCGAAGTAGAAGAACTCGTTATATTCCCCGCAACACATTACGCGGCTAGCACTGAACGTTTAAACAGGGCTGTGGGCGAGATCGAAAAAGAATTACAAGTCCAGCTTCAAAAATTCTCAAATAGTGATCAACTTCTTGAAGCGCAAAGACTCCGTATGCGAACTGAGCATGACCTTGAGATGATGGGAGAAGTTGGTTTTTGTAGCGGAATAGAGAACTATTCTATGCATATTGACGGGCGTGGGTACGGTGACCCTCCGTACACCTTACTTGACTACTTCCCGGATGATTTCCTTTGTGTGATTGATGAATCTCATGTCGCGGTGCCTCAACTTCACGGACAATACGCCGGAGATAGGAGCAGGAAAGAGACTCTTATCGAACATGGTTTCCGCCTTCCCTCAGCAGCAGATAATCGCCCTCTTCAATTCGATGAGATCATGCAACGATTTAACCAAGTCGTGTTTTTATCTGCAACACCCGGGAAACATGAATTAGAAGTCTCAGAACAGATCGTTGAACAAATTATCAGACCGACAGGATTGGTCGACCCAGAGGTCATCGTAAAACCCACATCAGGCCAGATAGATGACCTTATCGAATTAATGAATGACAGAATTTCAAAAGGCGAACGAATACTTGTTACAACCTTGACGAAAAAAATGTCTGAAGACCTTACTGACTATCTACTTGAAATTGGGATACGAGTCAGATACCTCCACAGTGATATCGACACTCTTGAACGTATTGAAATACTTCGAGATCTCCGACTGGGAGAATTCGATGTTCTTGTAGGGATTAACCTCCTACGAGAAGGGCTTGACCTTCCTGAAGTGTCGCTGGTCGCCATATTGGATGCCGATAAAGAAGGATTCCTAAGAAGCGAAACTTCTTTAGTCCAAACAATAGGGCGAGCAGCGCGAAACGTGGAAGGTCAGGTCGTGATGTATGCAGATAAGGTTACAGACTCAATGCAGAAGGCAATATCTGAAACCAACAGAAGAAGAAAAATTCAAATTGACCATAATCAGGAACACGGAATTAATCCCCAAACAATTCGTAAAGCGGTAACAGACATACTCGCCATGATCCGTCCTGATACTTCTGTCGCTCCTCTCCCTGGCGACGGTCACCGTTCGAGAAATATGGATAGTCAACGAAGGGTCATCGAAGACTCAAAGGAAATGCCTGAAGCACAATTGCAGCGCTTGATCCTAACTTTGGAGGATGAGATGAATACAGCAGCTGGTGACCTTAGGTTCGAGTATGCAGCTAGATTGCGCGATGAAATTCGGGAACTTAAACGTGACCTACGCGATATTTTATAGAAATCAAAAATCTTCGATGCCTAGTACAAACTCATAGTCATACAGTAGCGTCGAAGTACAAATATCTAATGGGAGCCCCGATGGGTGTGAAAGCAAGAGTTACCGCCAAAGTTGTCGACCTTTTCTCACATAGCGAAAAGCCATTGGAACATACAGACAATCACTCAGGAGATCATGGACTTTTCGGACCTGGATCGATCAGTTGGGAAGTGCTTGGTGATGTTTCAAGTTTCGTAGGCGGAATACGCGCACTGATGGTTCAAGCGGCACACCCTGAAGTTGCCGCTGGGGTAGCAGAGCATTCAGCGTATAGGGAAGATCCCCTCGGTCGTTTAAGTAGAACCGCTTACTATGTCACTTCAATGACGTACGGAGCTATTCCCGAAACTATAAAAGCATCTGAAATGGTCAACCGAGCGCATAGAGGAGTTTCAGGGATTTCTGAACGAGGACGACCCTACAGTGCAACAAGTCCCGAATATGGGGCGTGGGTTCATAACACTTTGACGGACTCATTCCTCCACGCATTTGAAACCTTTAAACGACCTATGGCAGAAGAAGAAGCAGATAGGTTCGTTGAAGAGCAATCCCTTATCGGAGGAAGAATGGGTGCAGCTCCACTACCGAAAACAGCTCGTGAACTGAAATCATGGATTATTACCCATCCAGACATAGCAGAATCAGAAGCAATGCATGAAGCGATAGATTTTCTGAAAAATCCTCCATTGTCGCGAACTGAACTCTTTGGGTATCAGATACTTCAACGAGCTGCAGCAACAACAATAGAATCGCAACTTCAAAACACGCTAGGTCTACGATCTTCGAAACTGTATTTACTGCTGGGCAAAGGCTTAGTCCGAAGCCTGAGGTGGGCCCTTCGGTTTAGTCCTTCATGGAAAGCTGCCTTATTGAGAAGCGGGGCAGAATTCGACCCTAAACTGTTCCGAAACGATTCTTAAGATTTGCGGAGGGCCCACGATGCTATGGAGCTTTCTCTATTTACTCAGCGATCTCACGCAAAAGATCACATACAAGGTCGGGGTTGCTAAAGAACGGAGAATGGCCGCAGTTCCATTCCACTACTCTGTCTGCGAGCGCAGACATCTCATATTGTGAATGAGGAGGTATCGCGGCATCACCTTTGCACACGACATACGTCGTTGGTATCTCTCGCCAAGCTTCTCCGACGCCGACATTAACAGCATCAATTGGAAAGGGGCGGAGCCGGTCGATTGCCTCTTCAGCTAGCTTAGGATCTATACCTTCGTAGAATGCAGGAATTACAGCTTCTCTTTGAACAACTGAGAGTAATTTCTCATCTACTTCTATTTTGATTTTCGATTCCTCTGGCGAATCAGTAGACCTTCCCATGCTTTGTCCATGTTCTAAGAGGATGGCGCATAGGTAAATCAAATGACAAATATTCTCTTTTCCTTCAGCTGCCTTAGATATCACCATTCCTCCATAGCTATGCCCAAGGAGAACAACCTCATCACCAGCTTCTTCTATAACTTTTGAGAGGAACGCTGCATCATCGCTAAATCCAGTAAACGGTAAATTGACGCTAGAAACCTTGAAGCCCTCATTGGCCATTCGACTCTCTACAAGCTCCCAGCACCAGGACCCATGCCACGCTCCATGGACTAAAATGATTGATTTCATTTTTCGACATTACTCCAAAGAAACTATTCAGGAAATTCACGTGTGGTGCGGACCTTTCCCGATCAGTTGGTTAGATTGTCTATGTGGCACCAAAATTAATTGTTCGCGGAGCAAGGGAGCACAACCTATGTGGCGTTGACTTAGATCTCCCTCGTGACAAACTCGTTGTATTTACTGGAATATCTGGATCTGGAAAGTCGTCGCTCGCTTTCGACACCATCTACGCCGAAGGCCAACGTCGTTATGTTGAATCCTTATCTGCGTATGCACGGCAGTTCCTTGGGCAGATGGATAAACCAGATGTAGATTTTATTGAGGGTTTATCTCCGGCAATCTCAATCGACCAAAAGAGCGCTAGTCGCAATCCGCGTTCAACAGTTGGAACAATTACCGAAGTCTATGACTATCTGCGTTTGTTGTTTGCCCGAATAGGAATCCCACATGATCCAGAAACTGGAGAACGTCTTGTTCGCCAAACACCTCAGCAAATTGTCGACCGGGTGCTGACATTAGGAGAAGGCGTCCGCTTCAGGGTTCTTGCCCCCATCGTGCGCGGCCGAAAGGGAACATACGATACTTTGGTGACAGATCTCGCCAAACAAGGATACACGAGAGCGATTATTGATGGAGAAACAGTTGAGTTGGAGGATGTTGCAGGAACAAAAGAAGACGGAACGCCGAAGTTGGAGCTCGAACGATATGAGATGCATGATATTTCGGTAGTGGTGGATCGCTTAGTGCTTCGAAAAGGAATCGAACGGAGATTAACTGATTCAATTGAGACAGCGTTACAACTCACAGAAGGGATAGCGCAAGTCGAAGTAATGAAGGGAGATGAAACTGAAGAACTCCTAACATTCTCACAGCACTTCAGCCGCCCAAGCGATGGTAAATCATTTGAAGAAATAGCGCCTAGAAACTTTTCTTTTAATTCCCCGTATGGAGCCTGTGTTGTCTGTGATGGCTTAGGAACAACCTTTGAAGTCGACCCGCAGCTAGTTATTCCAGACCCCTCGCTATCGCTCTTATCTGGAGCTATAGCCCCATGGGCGAGAGGGCGAAGCAAATACTTCCAACTTTTACTTAAGTCAGTAGCCGAAGATCATGGAATCCCCATGGATAAGCCATGGGAAAAACTTCCTGCTAAATCAAAGAAAATGATTCTAGAAGGAGGCAGCAAAAAACGAACAAAGGTTACATACACCAACCGCTATGGTCGGACAAGAACGTTTAACGCAAACTTTGAAGGGGTAATTCAATGGTTGCGAAGAAGGCACTCTGAAGCAGATAGCGAGCGACAGCGCGAATGGATCGAAGGATACATGCGCGAAGTTCCTTGCTCTACCTGTGAAGGAGCACGTCTAAAGCCAATGTCGCTGGCGGTGACAATTGACGATACAAATATTGCAAATATCTGCAGTATGAGCATTAAAGAATCAGCTGCTTACCTTGCAGGATTACAGCTAGGTGAAAGAGATCAGCTAATAGCATCACAAGTCCTTAAAGAAATTAACGCACGTATGGGGTTTCTTCTTGATGTCGGCCTTGAATATCTTTCATTGAATAGAGCGGCGAGTACTTTGTCTGGAGGTGAAGCTCAGCGGATAAGGCTAGCGTCTCAAATTGGATCTGGACTTGTCGGTGTCCTATATGTTTTAGACGAACCCTCAATCGGGCTTCATCAGCGAGATAATAAACGCTTAATTGAAACGCTACAACGGTTGCGTGACTTAGGTAACACAGTAATAGTCGTCGAACATGATGAAGATACCATACGTGTTGCAGATCACGTAGTAGATATTGGCCCAGGAGCAGGAGAACATGGGGGGCAAGTCGTGCACTCCGGAACTGTAGCTCAACTTAAAAAAAACCCAGCCTCTCTAACTGGAAAATACTTAGGTGGGAAAAAAGAAATTCCGGTTCCTTCCCTTAGGAGGGAAACAGGCGACGATTGGGTTGTTGTCTGAGGAGCTCGAGAGCACAACTTGAAAGAAATTGACGTTGAAATACCTCTGAGTTGTTTTGTCGCCGTCACCGGCGTTTCCGGTTCAGGAAAGTCTACGTTAGTAAGTGACATACTCCATAAAGCATTGATGCAATATGTTTATAATGCGAAAGCTCCGCCCGGCCTCCATACGACTATCGAAGGTCTTGAAGTTCTTGACAAAGTAATCAATATAGATCAACAGCCGATTGGGCGAACTCCGCGCTCTAATCCGGCAACCTATACAGGAGTTTTTGATCACATTAGGAAACTCTTCGCAAAGACGCAAGAAGCTAAAGTCCGCGGGTACCTTCCGGGTAGGTTCTCGTTTAATGTTAAAGGAGGTAGGTGTGAGGCTTGCTCTGGCGATGGGACGATCAAAATTGAGATGCACTTTCTTCCTGATGTATACGTACCTTGCGAAATTTGCGATGGAGCTCGTTACAACCGCGACACTCTCGAAATTGAATTCAAAGGAAAAAACATCGCAGACGTTCTAGCCCTGTCTTGTGAAGAGGCACTTGAATTTTTCTCAAACCAGCCACCCATCGCACGCCATATGCAGACTTTAGTAGATGTCGGTTTAGGGTACGTTCGACTTG
>JAQWQL010000061.1 GCA_029244605.1 Acidimicrobiales bacterium
AATGGAACAGCTGATCATGGTAGATGCAGCACGTCGTGCATCAGCGAAACGAATCACGGTAGTCTGCCCCTTCTATGGGTATGCAAGACAAGACAGAAAATCCGAAGGAAGGGAACCCATAACAGCCCGACTGTTAGCAAACCTATTTATAGCAGCTGGTGTAAGTCGAATGGTTTCGGTAGACCTCCACGCTGGGCAGATACAGGGGTTCTTTGACAAACCAGTTGATCATTTAACGGCCATGCCTGTTCTCGTAGATTACATGGAGACTTTAGGCGATGATTTAGTAGTGGTTTCACCAGATACAGGACGAGTGAAAGTCGCAGAAAGGTACGCAACTGAATTAACAGCAGATTTAGCGATCGTGCATAAGAGAAGAATAAAAAGTCAGAAAAATCGTGTTGAAGCTGGGGATGTCTTGGGGGATGTCGATGGGAGAGTCTGTGTCTTGATCGATGACATGGTCGATACCGGAGGGACCATCGTAGGAGCAGCTGAACAACTTGCCGACAGGGGAGCTACGGAAGTATACGCCTGTACAACCCACGGTGTTTTCTCTGACCCTGCCATCGAGCGTTTAGAGAATTCAGTCATAAAGGAAATCGTAATGACGAATACTTTACCCCTCCCTAAAGAAAAGGATATTTCAAAAATCAAAGTGCTTTCAGTCGCGCCGATAATAGCTAATGCCTTAGATGCTGTTTTTGAAGATACGAGCGTAAGTGAAATATTTGGCGGGAAGCATTTAAGCTAGGTGGCTGTCGAAGAACACAACGATAGACTTCTCTTCTGGTAGTAATCTACAAAACGCAAATGGGATTATTCGAATAGGGAGTAATGGGCAATGGCTGAACTTGTACTAAACACCGAAGAAGGGCGAGACCTAGGAAGCCGTTCATCGAGGCGGCTCCGCCGCGAAGGGCGAGTGCCCGGAGTTCTTTATGGGCTAGGGCAATCCCCTATGTCCTTTAGCGTTGACTACTCAGACCTTCGTGAGTCATTGACGACTGAAGCTGGCCTCAATGCTCTAATTGAAATTGAAATCAGCGGATCAAAGCAACTATCAATCTTAAAAGAACTTCAACGACACCCAGTTCGAGATGAAGTCACTCATGTGGACTTTGTTAGGGTAGATCCAGACGAAGAGCTCTCCGTTGACGTCAGACTTACCTTAACTGGAGATGCTAAGAAAGTTAGAGACGAGAATGGAATGGTGGATCAAACCATGTTCAGCCTTTCTATACTTTCACTTCCGCAATCTATCCCAAATGAACTATACGTAGATGTCTCCGAACTTGAGATTAATGCTTCTGTTCGCGTTGCCGATATTGCCTTGCCAGAAGGAGTTCGTACTGAAGTTGAACCTGAAGAAACGGTCGCAGTTGGAACTGTCACCCGTTCCACTATGGAAGCAATGGCGGCGGAAGCAATGGCGGAAGCAGCTGCTGAAGAAGGCGAAGAAGGTGCATCCGATGAGGGTGAAGTTTCGACTGACGACGGAGAAACATCAGCCGAAGATAGCGAATAGATAGTCCCGTGCGGCGCAATAGGCGCACCAAACTAATCTCTGATAGCTCTCCTGATTATCTAGTCGTAGGGCTTGGAAACCCAGGAAAAAAATACCAAGGGACAAGACACAATATAGGTGCAGAAGTAATTTATGTGCTTGAAGAACAACATGGTGTTCGTCTGCGCAAAAACAAAGCTCATGCTCTTTGCGCTGAAGTAAAGTCTGAGAATCTTAGTCTCGTTATCGCGGTTCCAGAAACCTATATGAATGAGTCCGGGCTAGCTGTTCGAATGCTAATGGACAGATACAACCTTATAGAACCAAAGCGGCTTGTAATTGTCCACGATGAATTAGACCTTCCAGTAGGAAAAATAAAAATAAAACTCGGAGGTGGCTTTGCAGGTCACAACGGCCTGAAATCTATAGGAAGCCATATCCACTCAGGAGACTTTACTCGAATCCGAGTAGGTATCGGACCGGTTCAAGAAGGGCGCAAAGGTCGAGACTACGTCTTAAGTCGTCCAGGGAAAGATGAAAAACAAGGGCTACTCGACGCAAAAATATTAGCCGGCGAGGCTATTGAGTTTCTTCAAAGGCACGGCCATCAAGCATCGATGAATAAGTTCAACACGTGAGCTTTGAGCGTATCTTAGATGCTTTAGGCGAAGAAGAAGCTGTCGTCGCGCTAGCCCGCCCTTCTATACGAGAAGTCTCTGTACCTGAATGCGCTCAAGCATGGGCTATCGCTGCATATGTGCGCCTAGCTAAAGGAAAAACAGTATTCGTTATCACCCCAACGCTTTTAGAAGCTTCCAACCTTTACTCAGACCTTCGGGCGATCCTCGGCGTCGAACAGGTTGAACTTTTTCCAGCCTGGGAAACTCTCCCATTTGAGCGAGTTAGCCCAACACTTCACACCATGGGCCAGCGAATTAAAGTCGCATGGGAACTCCAAAACTCGAAAAACCCCAAAGTCGTTATTTCACACATTCGAGCCGTTACACAAATAGTTGCCCCAAATAATGAGATACAACCCATTCAAATCTCCCTGAATGAGACCATTGACCTTCAAGACACGCTCGAGAAACTCATCCAAATGGGGTACAGAAGAGTAGCGCAAATAGAGAACAGGGGAGAGGTAGCAAACAGAGGGTCAATACTTGACATCTACCCCACAACAGCAGAAGCTCCAATCAGAATTGACCTATGGGGAGACGAAGTAGAACGGCTAGGACAGTTCTCTATTTCCGATCAGTTAACCACCTCCAAAAAAGAAAAAATTTGGATCTTCCCAGCTCGTGAGCTGCTTCCATCTGAAGCTGTTAAAGAAAGAGCTAGCCGTTTAGCATCTACTGCACCTTGGGGTTTGCCGCATTGGGAAAAAATCGCTAGAGGAGAAACATTCAATGGGATGGAGTCTTGGCTTCCGTGGATTGTAGAACGAGAAGAAACTATTCTGGACTACCTTCCTGACAGCAGCAGGGTATTTTTCATTGACCCTGACCGATCGAAGAGAAAAGTTGAAGAAATTTCACGAGATGAGAGCCGGATCATACCTGTGCTCTCTCAAACATGGGACATAGGAACAGAAGCGCTATCGAAGCGGTTACATGTCCCATTTGAAAAAATATTTGCACAACTACCGGCGACATCAATTTCAGCTTTTTCAGAAATAGAGGGACTACCAGCGCTTCGGGCCCAAAATAGACAGACAGCAGCAAACTCACCTGAATTAGAGCTCGGGGACTTCTTAACGCAAGGATATTCCGTCTACGCAGCAGCGAATTCAAAAAAATCCAAACCAGCATTTATAAGCCTGATCGAGAGAACAGGGTTACAAGCCGCACCTTCCAAAGAGGGCGGAATAATTGACTCAAAGCGAATGATCCAGATTCTTGAAGGCCCAATTAGTCAAGGGGTAATATTCCCATTCAAAAAAATTGCGGTTATTCCAGAAGACAACCTGACTGGGCGAAGACGCGCAATGAGAGTCAAAGCAGGGAAAGGCAGCATTCCTAAAGTATTTCACGAAGACTTAGAAGTCGGATCTTATGTTGTTCATGACCACCACGGAGTAGCGCTGTATCAAGGAATTGTTTCTCGCTCTATAGGGGCAATTGAGCGAGACTACCTTCTTCTTGAATACAGAAAACGCGATAGATTGTATGTCCCGGTTGAACAAATCAATCAGGTTCGACCATATACAGGAGGAAGCCATCCACCACTTAGTAGAATGGGTGGAGGTGACTGGCACAAAACAAAAACTCGCGTTAGATCAGAAATCCAAGAGATTGTCCAGAGCCTTGTCAAGCTATATCAAAAACGTCTCACAACAGAAGGTCACGCGTTTCTTCCAGATACGCCATGGCAACGCGAAGTAGAAGACTCCTTCCCTTTCCAAGAAACTCCTGACCAGATCGCCGCGATTAAAGAAGTCAAAGAAGATATGGAAAAACGACAGCCGATGGACCGGCTTATCTGTGGTGATGTTGGGTTTGGAAAAACTGAAATAGCGCTCCGGGCAGCATTCAAGGCAATCCAGGATAACAAGCAGGTAGCGTTACTCGTCCCAACTACATTGCTGGCCCAACAACACTTCCAGACTTTCTCCTCACGGCTAGACGCATTCCCAATTCAGGTAGAGGTCCTAAGCAGGTTCCTTACCTCGAAAGAGAAATCACGAGTCGTCAACCAGCTATCCACAGGAGAAGTGGATCTCGTTATAGGAACTCACCGGTTGCTTTCGAATGACATTGCCTTCCGTGATTTAGGTCTTTTGATCGTCGATGAGGAGCAGCGATTCGGAGTAAAACACAAAGAAAAACTCAAGGAACTTAAAGCAAGTATTGATGTTCTTACGCTATCGGCCACACCCATTCCGAGAACCCTCGAAATGAGCCTCACTGGAATTAGAGATTTGACAACTTTGAATACTCCTCCGTTAGATCGACAGCCGATCTTAACTTTCGTAGGGGAGTATGAAGAGAAAATTGTGATCACCGCTATCCGAAGGGAATTACTTCGAGAAGGCCAGGTCTTTTTTGTTCACAACAGGGTGGCAGATATAGAAATGATGGCTGAAAATCTACGAGATCTTGTTCCGGAAGCCAGAATTGCCGTAGCACATGGTCAAATGGACGAAGGAAAGTTAGAAAAAATTATAGTTGGATTTTGGGAGGGCGCATACGACGTTTTGGTGTGCACAACCATTATCGAATCAGGCATAGATATGCCAACGGTGAATACTCTCATTGTCAGCAATGCTGATCGACTTGGTTTAGGGCAACTACACCAAATTCGAGGACGCGTGGGAAGATCAGATTCGCGAGCGTATGCATATCTCTTAAGCCCCAAAGGAATCTCTCTGAGCGATACAGCGTATGAGCGGTTACGGACTGTAGGAGAGGCAACTGAGCTTGGGTCTGGTTTTAAAATTGCGATGAGGGACCTAGAGATACGAGGTTCTGGGAATCTCCTCGGGACAGGCCAATCAGGCCATGTGGCATCAGTAGGGTATGACTTATATTGCCAGCTAGTAACTGAGGAAGTTGCCGCGCTAAAAGGGGAACCTCCAGAATCCGTTAATGAAATTTCTATTGAACTTCCAATAGCTGCTCAAATACCGCTTGACTATATAGCGAAGGAGAATTTGCGACTAGAGGCATATCGAAGACTTGCGGTCTCTAAAGATATGGAAGACATAGCAAAGATACAAGATGAGTGGGTTGACAGGTTTGGCGCAATCCCTGAGCCGGCAAAGAACCTTCTTTCTGTAGCGAGGGTCCGGTGTGAAGCTAGGAAATTAGACATTGTAGAGATAGCGGGCCGCACCCTCGAGAGAAATAATGGATCGAAGTGGATTGCAAAAATGTCGCCAATAACTCTCCGACCTTCAGAAGTGATAAGAGCGAAAAGAATCTATCCAGGTTCGGTATTTAAAGAGCCATTGCGGGAACTGCATATCGTTTTCGACCATTCAGAAAACCCGATTGAGGATCTAGTGAACTTCTTACAAGAACTAAATAGCCCTACTAAAGATAGAAACAAAGCGCCCGAACCAGCAGTAAACACATAATCCAAATTCTGGTAGTTCTTATCTCCGTACTTTTGATTTCACCAGATCTCACATATGCCACATCAATAACATTTTGACTTATAAGCGCTAACTTAGAGAGAAGACTTACAACCTAGTATTTCCTTTGAAATTTACGAATTGAGACATAATGACGTCAAGCAACTCATCCCAGATTGAAGGTCTGATTGGAAGAGAGGTGCTTGACTCAAGAGGAAACCCGACCGTAGAAGTTGATGTCATCCTTAAGGGAGGTTCGCATGGACGAGCTGCCGTTCCCTCAGGTGCATCAACCGGCCAGTTTGAAGCAGTCGAATTACGTGATGGGGAGAAACGGTATCGAGGGAAGGGAGTTCTTCAGGCAGTAGCAAATGTCAATAACGAAATAGCGAATGAAATAGTAGGGATGGACTCAATCGATCAACGAGGAATTGATCAGAAATTGATCCTAATGGATGGAACTGATGACAAGTCAAACCTAGGAGCTAATGCAATGCTCGGTGTTTCTCTAGCGGTAGCAAAAGCTAGCGCCAACCATCTTAGGCAACCTCTATACCGGTACCTTGGCGGGGCTTCTGCACATGTGCTTCCTGTCCCAATGATGAATGTTCTCAATGGAGGCGAACACGCAGACAACAATGTTGACCTTCAAGAATTTATGATAATGCCTGTCGGGGCGGCCTCATTCACCGAGGCCTTGCAATGGGGGGCTGAGTGTTACCACACCTTGAAAGAGGTGCTACAAGCACGAGGCTTGTCGACAGCAGTTGGAGATGAAGGAGGTTTTGCCCCAGATCTCGAATCAAATGAAGCCGCTATCGAATTACTAGTGGAAGCGATACAGAAAGCAGAATTCTCCCTAGGTGATGACATAGTCATAGCTCTTGACCCTGCAAGCACAGAATTTTTTATAGATGGGAAATATATTCTTGCTGGGGAGAATAGAGAGTTCTCTCCCATGGAGATGTGCCAGTACTACGCACAGTTGGCCGATAAATATCCGATTCTTTCAATTGAGGATGGGATGGCTGAGGAAGATTGGCAAGGCTGGAAAAACCTTACCGACCTGATCGGACAAGATGTCCAGTTGGTTGGTGACGATCTATTTGTCACCAACAAAGACCGACTAGCGAAGGGCATAGAGCAATCCACAGCAAATTCAATTTTAATAAAGGTAAACCAAATTGGAACCTTGACCGAAACACTTGAAACTATAGAGCTCGCAAATCGCCATGGCTATACAGCCGTAATGTCTCACCGTTCCGGAGAGACCGAGGACACAACCATTGCTGATCTCGCTGTAGCTACGAATTGCGGACAGATAAAAACTGGCGCCCCAGCTCGTAGCGATCGAGTGGCGAAATACAATCGTTTGTTAAGAATTGAAGAGGAGTTAAGTGATGCAGCTGCTTATCGCGGACTCCGCGAGCTTCATGGAAATCGATAATGTCTTCGCCTGCTAACCCTTCTCTTCAGAAGTTACTTGTTTCAGAGAAAACTCGAAGGTACTTCTTTTGGCTTTTTATCTTGGCTGTGGTGGCAGTCATTCTTGTTTGGGCCATTCAACCAATAAGACTGTGGTTAGACCAGAGAGATGATTTATCTATAAAACAGCAAGAACTCACAGATATCGAATCTTCGAATACGGCTTTAGAGGAAAGAGCTGAAGCGCTTCAAACCCCAGAGCAGATTGAAATAATCGCCAGGCAGAACTTTGGTCTAATCAGAGAAGGTGAAGAAGCCTATGCTGTGTTACCGGCGGCACCTGAGCCTCTACGGATACCTTCTTCCTGGCCATTTACCGAACTTGCGGATGCTTTAGGGGGTTAATTTGCTGAATCCGATTGAAGCAACCAACCTTTCGCGCTCATTTGGAGATATCAAAGCTGTCGATTCAATTGACCTTTCAGTTTCCAGCGGAGAGGTATTTGGCTTTCTCGGCCCAAATGGAGCTGGAAAATCTACGGCAGTTAGGATGTTGACAACATTGCTGAAACCTTCTGGCGGTTCAGCGCAAGTAGCAGGTTTTGATGTGGTAAAAAACCCTTCTACTGTCAGGAAAAAGATCGGAGTTGCTCTTCAAGATGCTGCGATTGACCCGTTAATGACTGGAAATGAGCTCTTGCGTTTACAGTGTGTTTTGCATGGCCTTCCCAAAAGGTCAAGCTCTGTACGGTGCGGAGAGCTGTTGGAACGTGTCGGATTGACTGTCGCAGGTGACCGGAGAGTGGGAACATATTCTGGAGGCATGCGGAGAAGACTTGACTTAGCACTTTCACTTGTCCACGAACCCGAAGTCCTATTTCTCGATGAACCGACCACAGGCCTAGACCCAACAAGTCGGATAGCTTTGTGGGAAGAAGTCAGAAATCTCAATCAGGATTTAGGAACAACTGTTTTCCTTACTACACAATACTTAGAAGAAGCAGACCAATTAGCAGAACGTATTGCCATTATTGATGGAGGGAAAATAGTTCGCGAGGGTTCCCCGTCATCACTTAAATCAGCAGTAGGTGCGCCAACATTAAGGATCGACGTTTCAGAAAATGATCTTCCGTCAGCTCGAACAGTGATGAACCGTTTTGGCGAGGAACGTCCTGCTCAGAAAAACCGTATAGCTATTGGTCTCATCAGCGGTACGCCTGGGATCACCGATGTAATGAATGCCCTTGCTGATTCTGGAATTGAGATACAGCATGTTGAATTAGATGAACCTAGCCTCGATGATGTTTTCGCTGATGCAACCGGAAGACGTCTCGAGGGAGGGAAAGCGTAAGGGGCATTCATGAAAAATAATGTTTTCCCTCAAGTAGTCAAACTTTCACACCGAAGTATTCTCGGCATGTTAAGACAACCTCAGTCTTGGGCGCCAGGTCTTTTCTTTCCTTTACTTTTAGCAGCTGTATACTCTTCGCAATTTAGTAGGGCGGTAACTATTGAAGGTTTCCCGTTCGCAGATGTTTCTTTTTTGGATTTTGTTCTTCCAGCTTGTGTGATCCAAGGCGTGCTATTTGGTTCTACGAACAGTGCTTCAGATCTCGCTGCTGATATTGAAAATTCATTTATGGACCGATTGTTAGTTTCTCCGGTATCGAGAGGATCCATACTGATATCACGGCTGGCAAGCGCCTTTATGTATGGTGTTGCTCAAGCAACAATCCTGATAAGTATTTTTGCTGCTTTTGGAGCAAATATCGCTGGAGGGGCCCCAACAATTATTTCAATAGTTGTGATCGCTGCCTTACTGTCAGTTTCGATGGGGAGTTTCGGAATAGCGATAGCCCTTAGAACAGGTTCTCAGGAAGTAGTGCAGTCGACTTTCCCATTGATCTTTGTAGCGGTCTTCGTAAGTTCAGCTTTTTTTCCTGTCCAATTGATGGAAGGTTGGTATGGGGCGATAGCCCGAAAGAATCCATTAACTTGGGTCATTGACCCGACCCGTAGAATGACAATTCATGGATTTTCATGGAACGACCTGGGGCAATCCTTAGGGATTATTCTAGCTATTGCTTCTGTAGGTGTGGGGTTGTCTATCCGGCAGCTTCGAAGACGTTTGGTACGTGCACAGTGAGCTCCGGAAATGCACCACACGTGCCTTCGCTGGCAGTGGTCTTTGCTGGAATTCACCGTGGTTTGATTCGCTTGCAGCGGATACCTTCGTTGATGTTACCTGCAGTTCTTATGCCGGTTTTCTTTGTAGTAGCGTTCAGCGGTTCTTTCGCTTCAATAGTTGAACTCGAAGGTTACGAAACTGACAAAGCAGTAAATTGGATGACTGCGTGGGCGGTGATGCAAGGTTCTGCATTCTCAGGAATGGGCGCCGGCGGTCTAGCCGGAACGGATCTCGAGAATGGTTTTTTCGATCGTCTTCGTGTAGCCCCAACTCGGCCGATGGCACTGATTGGTGGGTTGGTCGGTTATTGTGTCTGTCGGGCATTGATACCCATAACAGCGGTCCTAATTGTGGCTTTTGCGTTTCTTGGTGCTGATATGCCGGGAGGAGCTTTGGGGATAGCGATGGTCTACCTCTCTGGCATAGGGATGGCTGTTGTGATGTCTTTCCTTGTTCTAGGGATTGTCTTTACTTTTAAAACTCTTAAATCTCTAGCAATTGCACAAATCATCATGTTCAGTTCAATGTTTCTTTCTGTGGGGCAAGCGCCAATCCAAGCTATAGAAGGCTGGTTACACCATGTCGCTGCTATCAACCCAATAACAAATGTGATTCGAATGTGCAGACAAGGATTTCTTGGAGAAGTTACATGGTCGATTACCCAACCCGGCTTGATTGCATTATTCGGAATGATGGTAGGCACTGGGATATGGGCTAGAATCCGATACAAGAAAGTGGATGCATAGTTTATTCGCCACAAAGACGAATTATGTACTAACTTCAAGTGAACGCTGAGAAAAGGGGAAGTGTGTGGAAGTAAGTGTAAAGATTAATGGTGCTGCACAATCACATGATGTAGAACCTCGGATGTTACTCGTGCAGTACATACGTGAGGTTGTCGGTTTAACTGGAACAAACATTGGTTGTGATACTTCTTCATGTGGAGCATGTACAGTCCACTTAAATGGTGAATCCGTTAAGTCGTGCACAGTTTTGGCAGCACAAGTAGACGGAATGGAAGTCGAAACTATAGAAGGGCTTGCTGGCGATGACGGCAGCCTCCACCCAGTGCAACAGGCATTCCATGAGTGTCATGCATTGCAGTGCGGCTATTGCACACCAGGAATGGTGATGGCTTCAGTTTCGTTAATCGAAGAGAATTCTTCCATGACAGAAGATGACGTCCGAGAAGGGCTCGAAGGAAACCTTTGTAGATGCACCGGATACCACAATATTGTTAAAGCGGTTCTTCAAGCGAGCGAGGTGTCACAGTGATTCCCGCAAATTTTGATTATGTTCAAGTTGATACAGTTGACGAAGCGATACAAGCTCTTGGAGAGCACGGAGATGAAGCCAAACTTATTGCCGGTGGTCACTCGCTGCTTCCTCTGATGAAGTTTCGTTTGGCGACGCCAGCGTACCTTGTAGATATAAATCGTCTTGATGACCTTAAATATGTCCGTGACTCAGGTGATTACCTTGCAGTCGGAGCTCTTACTCGCCACTGTGACGTTGAAAAGAATGATCTCATAGTTTCAAATGCTGGAGTTCTTGCTAAAGCAACGCATAACGTAGGTGACCCTCAAGTGCGGCACCGCGGGACGATAGGGGGAGCCATCGCTCATGGCGATCCCGCATCTGATATCCCATCTGCCCTTCTTGCGCTCAAAGCTACAGTTGTTGTTAACGGGCCTGAAGGTGAACGTGAAATCAACATAGAAAATTTCTTCACTGGTTTTCTAGAGACTGACCTCAATGAAGATGAGATGTTGACAGAAATCAGGGTTCCGAAGCTCCCAGATGCAAAATGGTCTTTTCAGAAATTCAACCGGCGAGCTCAAGACTGGGCAATTGTAGGGGCTTCTATTGTTTGCGGTGAAGGTCATGCAGGTGTTGGGTTGGTCAACATGCATTCTGTCCCATTCAGATCAGAATCAGTTGAATCTGCGCTTCTTAACGGAGCAAACGCTGAAGAGGCGGGAGAGCTTGCAGCTGAAGGGACCGAGGCTCCATCTGACTTAAATGCGTCAAGAGACTATCGGGAGCATTTGTCTAGAGTGCTTGTACGAAGAGGGCTTCAAGAAGCCGGAAGGTAACGAAAAATCAATTTATTGGTTTGGCGGGTTCTCCAGGTAAGGGAGGGGCCATTTCTTTCCCTCCTCCTTGTTCTATTTTGTATAGAAAGAGGTCTGTGCCTGTGACTCTTGAAGGGTCACATCCCCGAAATGGGGTTACTTGATCTAGCGACCAATCTTTGCCATTTGAAGACGAGTAACTCCTCATACCGCTTATGCTGCATGTAAGAAGCTGAAATTCTTCATCGAAATATGAGATATCTGGAACTGCACCTTCCACTTGAGATTGGAAAATAAAGTCTTGCCCATTTATACCTCGATAGATTTCCGTAAGGCTGTCTTCTTCTGAAGGTATTCCTACTGCCAGCCACCAGTAATCCTGAGCGATGACTATAGATGGATCGAATCTTTCTTCTTTATCTAGGATCGTGTTATATGTTTCAAAATGTTGTCCGTCGACTGACCTAAGGTGGCATATCGGACCCGGTGGGCCAGAGCGATCAAATCCATCAAGGACGGTTAAGCCTAGTAACCCATCATCAAGCTCGATAACATCAGGGTCGACCATACCCGAAAAAATTTGACCATCTACAGAGATTGACCCTAGGTCTTCGAGGATGCCCTCACTGAGAATCCCGTGGTGGATCGTATGGTCAGTCGCTGAAACCCACCAAATATGGACAACTCCTTTAAAGAGGAGCCCATCGGGGACAGAACCCCCTGATAGCAACTTGTAACCTTCCTCTATGGAAGAGCCAGTGAAAGTTCCTAGCCAGAGTTCGTGGCTTTCAAGCATCTCTTCTTTTCTTAGTTCCCCATGGCCGCTAGAGGTACACCCAACGCTACCTTCGCTGTCATCTAACTCTGATGGTTCCTCCTTTTCAACTGAGGGCTCCTGCAGCTCAGGGGTCGCAGAAGGCTCCGTAGTTGGCATGACTTCGGGGCTTTGGGAAGCAGCTTGAGCATTGTCTTGTGGCTGTTCTACCTGACTAGAAATCGCGGTTTCACTATCTCCAGAACAGGAACCCAGAACGATGAAAGCAACGGCAGTAAAAAAAATTGTTCTCATGTTTCAAGCCTTACACATAGTAAATATCCAGATGGTTAGAGGATACAACGAGATCAGGGAGTTAGAAATAGGGGGAAGGTCGTTCCGCTAGTACATTAGAGACATGGGATTCAGCGAATCAAATACCCCAAACGATGTGAGAGAAGGACTCGCAGAATTGGGATACCTAGCTTCTGAAGGTCTTTCTTCTTCAATTTTCCTTTC
>JAQWQL010000051.1 GCA_029244605.1 Acidimicrobiales bacterium
ATCGACAAGGAGATGCCGATTAACGCGTCGAATGTAGCGATCATCAGCCCACAAGATGGGAAACCAACTCGAGTTGGCTACCGGATTGCCAATGACGGTTCAAAAGTAAGGATTTGTCGTCGGACAGGAGCTGATCTCTAATGGCTACCATCCAAAAACCTCGTTTGAAGGACAGGTACCTAACTGAAATTCGACAGTCGTTGCAGACTAGTTTAGGAAAATCAAACATTATGGAAGTTCCTAAAGTTTCGAAAATTGTCGTCAACATGGGAGTAGGCGAAGCGGTAACACGATCAGCTGCCCTCGAAGGTGCTATCGAAGATCTCGCTGTAATCACTGGACAGAGACCGATGATTACCAGAGCAAAAAAATCTATCGCTGGCTTTAAATTACGCGAAGGAAATGCAATCGGGGCGAAAGTAACTTTACGAGGCGACCGAATGTATGAATTTCTTGACCGATTAATTAGTCTAGCGATTCCGCGAGTCCGAGATTTTCGCGGGCTCCCATTAAAGTCTTTTGATGGACATGGGAACTACACATTTGGTGTGACCGAACAGTTAATATTCCCAGAAATTGAATATGACAAAATCGACTCAACCCGTGGCATGGACATAACCATTGTCACTACAGCAAACAATGATCAGGAAGGGCGAGCGCTATTAGATTCGTTCTCATTTCCATTCCGAACTGAAGGAAATTAGCAATATGGCAAAGAAAGCTTTAGTTAATAAACAACGTAAAACCCCAAAATTTAAGGTACGCGCTTATACGCGCTGCAGGCGATGTGGAAGACCTCGCTCTGTGTATCGGAAATTTGGATTGTGCCGAGTGTGCCTCCGAGAGTTGGCGCACGCCGGAGACCTCCCGGGTGTTACAAAGGCAAGCTGGTAGGGGGTAATTACAACATGACAATGACAGATCCAGTAGCAGATATGTTGACACGTATTCGCAATGCAAATACTGCAATGCATGATGACGTCGATATGCCTTCTTCGCGGTTAAAAGAATCTCTTGCAGATCTTCTTCAGAAAGAAGGTTATATCCACAATTACGTTGTTTCTAATAATGAGGATGAGCCAGGCAAAACGCTAAAAATTGAAATGAAATACTCACCTTCTCGAGCGCGAGTGATTTCGGGAATTAAGCGAGTCTCGAAACCTGGTTTGCGGGTTTATTCGAAATCTAATGACATTCCAAGAGTTCTTGGTGGCTTAGGGGTAGCGGTAGTGTCGACTAGCCAAGGTCTAATGAGTGACCGAGAAGCCCGAAAGCGCCATATGGGTGGCGAAATACTCTGCTACGTCTGGTAAAGAAGGGGAATGATAAGATGTCACGCATAGGGAAAACTCCAATCTCGATACCATCAGGTGTTGAGGTCACCATTGAAGGAGAAAATGTAGAAGTAAAGGGACCCAAAGGTAGCTTAAACCTTGCTCTTCCTGAGGGGATTTCTCTTATACATGAAGATGAAGAATTGGTCGTCAACCGTGGGAACGATGAAAGACGGTCAAAGGCCCTTCATGGATTAACGAGGTCACTGATAAATAACATGGTTATTGGCGTCACTGAAGGTTATAGCAAGCAACTTGAACTGGTTGGTGTCGGTTATCGAGTTCAAGCTAAAGGGAAAACAAATCTTGAATTTCAACTCGGGTTCAGCCACCCAGTTAACGTATCAGCACCTGATGGAATCGAATTTGATGTCCCGTCTCCCACTGAGCTGAATATCAGCGGAATTGATAAACAGGCAGTAGGCCAGGTGGCTGCTGATATTCGTGCATTAAAAAAGCCAGAACCATATAAAGGCAAAGGTATCCGGTATGTTGGGGAACACATTATCCGCAAGGCTGGAAAGGCAGTGAAATAGGTTTCAATTATGGTTGATTCAGCAAAACACAAAAGAGAAGGTCGATTGCGTCGCCACAATAGGCTGCGCCGTAAAATTCGCGGCTCCAGTAATCGGCCACGACTTGCCGTATTTCGTTCTAATCGGAACATCTCGGCACAAATAATTGATGATGATAAAGGCCACACATTGGCCTCTGCTTCAAGTCTTGAAACCGAAATCCGAACCACCGGAGTAAAGGGCATTGAAGCAGCAGAAAAGGTAGGGGAACTAGTCGGGCAGCGTGCAAAAGCTGCTGGAATTGACTCGATTGTTTTCGATCGAGGCGGTCTTAAATATCATGGACGAGTAGCTGCAGTTGCAAATGCAGCCCGAGAAGCAGGGTTAGAATTCTAATGGAAGAACAACAAGAAAAAGTCCCGGGAGAACTTAGAGACTCCCGAGTGATCCACATCAACCGAGTTGCCAAAGTAGTAAAGGGTGGTCGACGGTTTTCCTTTACTGCGTTAGTAGTGATCGGTGATGGCGCAGGTCGCGTCGGATTAGGGTACGGGAAGGCAAAAGAAGTCCCTCTCGCTATACAAAAGGGAACAGAAGAAGCTAAACGTAACTTATTTCAGGTCCCAATGGCCGGATCGACAGTAACCCATCCAGTGATAGGAGAAACAGGTGCTGGCCGAGTTCTACTAAAACCTGCGGCTCCAGGAACCGGTGTGATCGCTGGAGGTGCCGCCCGCGTAATCCTAGAAGAAGCAGGGATTAAAGACGTTCTATGTAAATCGTTGGGTTCTCCAAACCATATCAATGTCGCTCGGGCAACTATTGATGGTCTTGCCAACCTTCAACGTCCTGACCAGGTTGGATCTCTTCGAGGTTTAGACCCCGAAGAATTCGTCCCAACAGGGATGCTTAACGCATACAAAGAATCTGAACGTTCCGTTAGGTCAATGAATAAAGGTTAATTATGGGATTAAAAGTCACTCAAATACGATCTTCTATAGGTACTAGGCCGAAACAACGTGGTACTTTGCGTGCCCTTGGTCTAGGAAGAATCGGGAAAACACATATTTTGCCGGACAAACCTGAGATTCGCGGCATGATTGCAAAAGTCCCACACCTCGTCGAAGTTCAAGAAGTAACTGATTAATCACAAGGGCTGAAGAGAGAAGAAAATATGAAAATACACGACCTACAACCCCAACCGGGAGCTAACCGCCCACCAAAGAGAGTCGCTCGCGGAATTGGAGGAAAAGGCGGAAAAACTGCAGGAAGAGGGACCAAAGGACAACGTGCTAGAGGCACTGTACCAGTTGGTTTTGAAGGTGGACAGAATCCGTTATATCTAAGATTGCCTAAATTACGAGGTTTTAATAACCCTTTTCGGGTTGAGTATCAAGCTGTCAACCTAGACACTCTCGAAGCTCTTGGGGAGAAGGAGGTCACTCCTGACGTACTGCGTGAGAAAGGCCTTCTTCGGAAAAAATCATTGCTGAAAATTCTCGGACGAGGTGAAATAACTTCAAAGATGGAAGTCTCTGCACACGCATTTTCAAAATCTGCGGAGGAAGCCATTCAAGCGGCTGGTGGAACGATTAATGTTATACCAAAACCTTGGGGAGATAGAAGGCCTCCAGCTAAAGGGAACGCATTAACAAATCGCTAGATACTTAATTAATTAAGGAAAAGTTAAGGAAAAATTATGGCAGCCAATGTCTTGAACATGTTTCGAGTAGAGGACTTAAGAAATAAGGTACTTTTCACGCTCGGCATGATCTTTATCTACCGACTTGGTTGCTTTGTCCCTGCACCGGGAATAGATATAGATGCTATCCAGCTCCTTAAAGAAACCACTGATGAGAATGGTGGTGCATTAGCGTTCCTTCGCTTATTCTCTGGAGGGGCGTTAACTCAATTCGCTATCTTCGCTTTAGGGATTATGCCCTACATCACAGCTTCAATCATCATGCAGATTCTCGGCGTCGTAATTCCTAGAGTTGAACAATGGCAGCAAATGGGGGCCGTGGGGCAGCGAAAGATTACGCAGGCAACTAGGTATATGACGATCGGTATCGCCCTGCTTCAGTCAACTGCTTTCGCATTCCTATTCCATAATGGTGGAGGCGGATTCGGAAGTGGACCAAGCAGTGGCACGAAATTAGACCTCTTACCGAATTTTACAGCTCCCCGAGTTGCGCTCGTAGTCCTGACTCTGACAGCAGGAACTGCCCTTCTCATGTGGATGGGCGAACTTATTAGCCAAAAAGGCATCGGAAATGGCATGTCGTTAATAATCTTTGCCTCTGTCGTATCGTCCCTGCCTAATCAAGGCGCATTAGTTCGGACGGATGCGGGAATGGGAGGCTTAGTTGGAGTCATAGTCCTTTTCACAGCGCTTCTTGTGGGGATCGTCTTCGTGGAACAGGGGCAGAGAAGAATTCCTGTTCAATTTGCAAAGCGAGTAGTTGGACGGAAGCAATATGGTGGGCAGAATACATATATTCCACTAAAGGTAAATCAATCAGGTGTGATTCCGATTATCTTTGCTAGTTCAGTGCTCTACCTCCCTCAACTCCTTGTTTCCGTCTTGCCTTCCGATAGCGATCCGGCGAACAAGACTTGGGGTGAGTCGATTCAAAGTTGGATTGATAGCAACCTAGTAGTTAGTGATAGCCCCTTCTACCTTCTTTTCTTTGGTTTGTTGATTGTAGGTTTTTCGTATTTCTATACTGCAATAACATTTGATCCAGTTAAACAGGCTGACAACATCCGTAAACAGGGCGGCTTTATTCCTGGAATAAGACCAGGCCCACAAACGGAAAGGTATTTAGCGAGAATCCTGAACCGGATCACACTTGCTGGAGCAATCTTTATTGCTCTTGTGGCTCTTCTTCCGACGTTTATACTTGCAAAAGTTCTTGATCAAGGAAATGTTGGGCAAGTTTCGTTTGGCGGCATATCGATTCTTATTGCAGTCGGAGTTGCTATAGAAACGATGAAACAGATTGATAGCCAGCTAATGATGCGAAACTATGAAGGTTTTCTGAAGTGATTTTTTTGCTATCTAAAAATCTAAGGAACGCTAACCTATGCCACTAGGGATGGTGATATTAGGGAGACAGGGTTCTGGAAAGGGAACTCAGGCTGTGAAGATCGCTGAGTCTCTGGGTGTGATTCATATCAGTACTGGAGATATGCTGCGAGCTGCTTTTGCCGAAGGGACTGAACTTGGCCTAGAGGCAAAATCAATTATGGATGCAGGAGATCTCGTACCAGATACGGTGATTAACGGAATAGTTGAAGAACGTTTACTCAAAGATGACGTTAAGCAAGGTGGATTCCTTCTAGATGGATTTCCGAGAACTGTGGGACAAGCTGAAGCCTTGTTAAGCTATGCGGAAAATGATCTGTGCTTAGCTTTAAATCTTGATGTTTCCATTGATGAGGTTATGACTCGGATGCTGGCACGAGGCAGAGACGATGATACTGCTGAGGCAATCACTCGGAGGCTTGAGTTATATGAAACTGAAACGGCACCCTTATTGAGTTGGTTTACAGAAAGAGGAATTCTTAAAGTTGTTGATGGGAATGGGACAGAAACTGAAGTTTTTGGTCGCTTAATGGAAGTAATAGAAGAGATTTTGGGGAAATGATCAACTTATTACATCAATATTACGACATACCTAATTTCGGGTTGGGGAGTGGATTATACGACGGTAGGATTCCCTGTCGGCTTCGCGCGCTTTTGCGAGCCTCCAAATGAAGGAAAATAAGTAAAAAAGGAGTATGACACTGACAAAATCAAAAGAAGATGCGATTGTAATGGAAGGTACGGTAGTCGAACCTCTTCCAAATGCAATGTTCCGAGTAGAACTCGAGAACGGACACAAAGTCTTAGCTCACATATCTGGAAAGATGCGAATGCACTATATACGGATTCTTCCCGGAGATAAGGTTCAAGTGGAATTAACACCATATGACCTTGAACGTGGTCGCATCACTTACAGGTACAAATAAGTGTCAAACTATAGAGGCAAAGTATGAAAGTTCGAACAAGCGTTAAGAGAATGTGTGATAAATGTCGAGTTATCCGCCGACAGGGCGTTGTTCGTGTTATCTGTCCGAACCCCCGACATAAACAGAGGCAGGGATAGAAGATGGCAAGAATTGCTGGAGTAGATATACCGCGCGAGAAGCGGGCCGTTGTCTCTTTAACCTATATCTATGGGATTGGAAGAACATTAGCATCACATGTCTGTGAAGCAACGGGTATTGATGAGGAGACGCGAGTCAAGAATCTAACTGATGAAGAAGTCGCAAAATTGCGTAGTTATGTCGAAGGAGAAATGCATGTTGAAGGTGACCTTCGTCGTGAAGTTTCACAGGACATAAAAAGAAAAATGGAAATTGGTTGTTATCAAGGGCTTCGTCATAGAAGAGGGTTGCCTGTTAGGGGTCAACGTACTCATACAAATGCCCGAACACGGAAAGGCCCCAAAAAGACAGTTGCTGGAAAGAAAAAGGTACTGAAATAGTTATGGCTGAATCAAATAGTGGCGCTCGAAGATCAAGGAAACGCGAACGCAAAAATGTCGTTCACGGAGTGGCTCACATCAAAAGTTCATTTAACAATACCATTGTTTCTATAAGTGACCAGCAGGGCAATATTCTCGCTTGGTCTTCTGCCGGTAATGTCGGATTTAAAGGATCTCGTAAAAGTACTCCATTCGCTGCTCAACTTGCTGCAGAGCAATGCGCACGTAAAGCAATGGAGCATGGGGTAAAGAAAGTTGATGTGCAGGTAAAAGGCCCGGGTTCGGGAAGAGAAACTGCAATTCGTTCACTCCAAACTGCAGGAATAGAAGTAACAGGAATTAAAGATGTAACTCCTCTTCCTCATAATGGTTGCCGCCTAGTAAAACGCCGGAGAGTTTGATATGTCTCGATACACAGGTCCCAAAGCTCGCGTTTCTCGACGTTTAGGTATGAATGTTTGGGGAACTAAGGGAGAAACAGTAGCACTCGAAAAACGACCCTATCCTCCTGGTGAACATGGGCGAACACGACGAAGAGGCAATTCTTCTGAGTATCTATTGCAGTTGCAAGAGAAACAAAAAGCTCGATTTACCTATGGATTAACTGAACGACAATTCCGTAATATATTTAAGGAAGCCAGCCGCCGCGAAGGTGTCACTGGTGACAATATGTTGCGTTATTTAGAGCTACGGCTTGATAATTTCGTATACCGTGCCGGATGGGCATCTACTCGTCCGCAAGCTAGGCAGTTCGTGAACCATGGGCATCTTCGTGTCAATGGTAAGAGAGTTGATATTCCTAGCTACCGTTTACGCAAGGACGATGAGGTCACGCTTAAAGATAAAGCACGTGAAATGGTTCTTATCCAGTGGAATAAGGATGTGTTAGATCGAAATCCACCCGCTTGGATGGATATGATTGAAGATGGCTTTGGAGCTCGTGTTCGCGAGCTTCCAGTCAGAGAGCAAATAGATGTACCTGTACGTGAACAGCTCATTGTTGAGCTTTATAGCAAGTAATCCGAATAATTTAAAAATATATAGAGTCCCAGAGGTGAAATAATGCTTGTGATTCAAAGACCAAAAATAGAATCTATTAACGAAGAGGAAGAGAATAAACAGAAATTCTCGATATCTCCTTTAGAGCCGGGATTTGGCCATACGCTCGGTAATTCACTACGCCGAACGCTTTTGTCCTCGATCCCAGGAGCTGCTATTACCCAAGTCAACTTTGATGATGCGATACATGAATTCGATGTTATCGAAGGGGTATATGAGGACGTGACAGATATTCTGCTTAACCTCAAAGATGTGGTTGTTAGACTCGATAGTGAAGAACCTGCCATTCTTCGTCTTGATGCCCAGGGCTCAGGTGAAGTGACAGCTGGCCAGTTTGTCCAGACTGCGGATACAGAGGTTCTCAACCCTGAATTAGTAATTGCGACTTTAAGTGAAAATGGTCGAATCGGTATGGAAATAACGATAGAGGAAGGGCGTGGATACCTGTCCGCCGACGGTAACAAAGTTTCTACAACAGTAGGGCAAATACCTGTCGATTCTATTTTTTCACCAGTCCGTAGAGTTAGTTTTGAAGTAGAGCCTACGCGTGTTGAGCAATCAACCGATTTCGATAGGTTAACTCTAGAAATAGAAACTGATGGTTCAATGACACCCCGAGAGGCTCTAGCATCAGCTGGTGGAACTCTCCGAAACCTCATTCAGTTGGTTGAGGAAATGAGCGAAGAACCGCAGAGTCTCGAACTGACTGAAGTTGTTACAGGTACAGCTGGATCCCCAGATCTGGAACTCGGTATCGAAGATCTGGAACTTTCTGAACGACCAAACAATTGTTTGAAGAGAGCTCAGGTCCATACTATTGGTGAACTTATTTTGAAATCAGAAGCTGATTTACTAGCAATCACTAACTTCGGACAAAAGTCTCTCGATGAGATTATCGAGAAACTTGATGAGCGTGGACATCAACTCGCTCTTAAAGACTAGGAAGACTCATGGTAGGGAAGCCAAAGAAAGGTCGCCGATTTGGTGGGAGTTCAGCTCATCAAAAAGCAATGTTGGGGAATCTCGTTGCATCTCTTATCGCGGCAGAAGCAATTGTAACTACTGAAGCTAAGGCTAAGGCAATACGCCCAGTCGCTGAAAAAATAATTACAAAAGCTAAAAAGGGCGGACTTCATAACCATAGACAGATCATCTCTTTCTTAAGGGACCAAGAGATAGCGGATAAGTTAATGGAAGATATCGGTCCTCGGTATGCTGACCGGCCTGGAGGATATACAAGGATCCTTAAAGTAGGCCCCCGTTACGGCGACAATGCCCCTATGGCTCGAATCGAGCTAGTTTAAATTCTCTAGGAATTTTGGGCTAATGAACCGACCCGATTCGCCTTCAATAGCTCTTCCTCTCTCCGGAGAAGAAAGATACAGAATGATCGTCTCTTATGACGGTGCACCGTTTCATGGCTTTGCGAAAAACCCTGGAGTTGACACGGTGGAGGGACTATTGACCCAAACTATAAATAGAGTACTTGATGAGATTCCGTTACTAACATGCGCAGGTCGAACAGATGCTGGTGTTCACGCAAAAGCTCAGGTAGTTTCCTTTGACTCAGTTCCATTCGATACTAAAAAAATGCAGAAATCATTGAATAAACTCTGCTCTCCTTATGTAGTAGTTACTTCGATTGAGAAAACATCAGATAATTTTAGTGCTAGATTTTCGGCAAAAAGTAGGACGTACCGGTATCAGGTTCTTAATCAAGATAATCCGGATCCATTTCTAGCCCGCTATTCTTGGCATGTCCGGGAACCCATTTCAATCGAGAAGATGAATGCTGCCGGACAGAAACTTATTGGAGAGCACGACTTCAGTTCATTCTGTCGAAAACGCATTATAGATATTGATGGGAAACAAGTCGTTGCTTCACTTATGAGAGAAATTCAATCCTTAAGGTGGGAAGAAGCTGACGATAATCTTCTTGAACTCTGGATAACAGCAAATGCATTTTGTCACCAAATGGTCCGTTCAATAACTGGCACCCTAGTCGATATTGGAACGGGAAAAATTTGCCAATCATCTATTTTGGACATCCTAGAAGCACACGATAGAAACTCTGCTGGACAAGTAGCTCCTCCTTATGGCCTAACCTTGTGGAAAGTGACTTATTAAGCCTGCAAGAAAAATCTTCTATACAAGCCTTCAGCGGTTGTCTCATGAAGCCAATAACCGTATCGTAGAAAGGTGCCAAGTTACATAAATTGCTTGGTTCACTTAAGCAGCAAACACTGAAAGCAACATGTCTACATATACTCCAAAGAAATCCGATATAGAGCGAAGCTGGCACCTTATTGATGCCGATGGTCTTATTCTTGGTCGTATGGCCTCAGAAATTGCCAGACTTCTTCGTGGAAAACATAAACCAACTTTTTCACCACATATAGACACTGGAGACCACGTAGTTATTATCAACGCTGAAAAGATCGTCTTAAGTAGCGATAAGGCGAACAAAAAGATGGTCTATAGGCACTCGGGGTTTCCGGGTGGAATTAAGTCCCGTTCTTATGCTGATTTCCTTCAGGAAAATCCTACTGATGCTGTCCGCCAGACCATTCGGGGAATGCTGCCTAAAAACCGACTTGGCCGTCAACAACTTAAAAAGCTTCAAGTTTATGCTGGAGCTGAACATCCCCATCATGCACAAAAGCCTGAACCGATGGAATTGATTCAGGCGAAATCTAAAGAATCTTAAGGAAAATATGACTGTTCATATTGCACATACAACTGGCCGGAGAAAGCGTGCTGTAGCTCGCGTTCGCGTTCGAATTGGTACAGGCATTATCACTGTTAATGGCAGATCGATTGATGAATTCTTCCCATCTGACACTCATCGTATGATAATTACAGAACCGCTCCGAAATACAAAAACTGAAACGGCATACGATATTGATGCGACTATTCATGGTGGAGGTTCTAGCGGCCAAGCTGGTGCTTTAAGACTAGGAATATCTCGAGCTTTAGTCGACATCGACAGTGAATTTCGCGAAGGGTTAAAAAAG
>JAQWQL010000053.1 GCA_029244605.1 Acidimicrobiales bacterium
GACTTTGAATGACTTCAGTAAGTCTGAGATCCCTAAATAGTGCTGCTCAGCAAGGACTTCGGTCGGCGCCATCACGACACCTTGCCTTCCTCCTTCAACGACTCCCAACAATCCTGCTAATGCAACAAGAGTTTTGCCTGAACCGACGTCGCCTTGAAGCAACCTATGCATAGGCATTTGCGACTGGAGGTCAGCCTTAATTTCATTAGCGACTCGGATCTGGGCATTAGTGAGATGGAAAGGCAACGTCGAAAGAAGATGATCAACAAATTTGCCTTGAAATTCATGCGCTATTCCATAATTCGTTGTTTCGAAGCTTCGTTTTCTTGCAACCAGAATCAACTGAATTCTAAGAAGTTCATCGAACACCAACCTATTTCGAGCTTCAATGGTTTGTTTTATTGAAGTTGGGTTGTGAATGTTTGTAAGTGCCTCAGCTCGATCAATCAAATTATGCTGAAGGCGGATCGATAAAGGTAAAGGCTCGGCAAATCCTCTGACACTAGACTTGTGCAATGCATCAGCTACCCACGCACCGAATTCCCACGTTGTCAGCCCTGCCTTTCCAGACTGTTGGTAGATAGGAACTATTCTTCCGGTCTTATCACCGACCAAATCAACAACTGGATTAGTCATCCTTGGACTTCCCCGGTATATATCCATTTTCCCGAAAATGACTACCTGCATTTCCTCCTTGAGTTGCCTTGCTCTCCATGGTTGATTGAAAAACGTGATATCAAGTAATCCTGATCCATCAGTGACCTTAACGGATACTATCTTTTTTCGGTTTCTAGTTCGGATAGTCTCGACATCTAAGACCTTTGCAAGGACCATTCCCTCTTCCCCAGCCTGAAGCGTCCCTATCTTTGCTTCTTTTGTCCGGTCGATGTATCTCCGTGGATAGTGAGAAAGAATGTCAAGGACTGTTTCTATCCCAACAGACTGCAGAGCTTCTTGTTTCTTCGCCCCGACACCCTTTAAGCGCGACGTTGGCAAGGAAGCAAGATCTCTTAAGGTGAGCGGAGACGTGGAGGATTGCATGTATTTGGTTTAGCCGATCTCGAAGAACAGTGAGGGGAATCCTAAAAAAAATGATGAGTACTTATTCCCTTGAGCTAGACAAAAACCGCCTATAGATTATTCCACGCCGAAATAGTAGGGGTATAGAGGCTGTCCTCCTGCATGAATTTCTATTTCAATGTTCTGCTTAACTTCTGAAAGCCATTCAGATATCTCTTTTGTGCAACTCACGCTACTCCCCTCTCCTGCGATCACAGTTACTAGCTCATGATCTGGTCCTATGAGTTTGTCCAATAACCCAATTGCAGCTTCTGCAATTGTTTTCGAAACCGAACATACTCCCTCCCGGTCAAGCCCAATCCAATCTCCTTCTTCAACTTTTCCTGCTGGCGTTTCGCTAGAGCGAACAGCTCGAGTAACTTCGCCAGGCAAAACTTCCCTAGCAGCATCACTCATCGTAATTAGATTACTTTCTGCATCTGTTTTTGGGTCGAAAGCTAATAAGGATGCGAAACCTTCAGGGACACTTCGGGTCGGGACCACAACAACTGTCTTGCTAATTTGAGAGTCAACCTGTTCAGCTACTGGAATGATGTTCTTGTTATTTGGAAGAATAATTATCTGATCAGCCGTGATAGTTTCTACTGCTTGAATAAGATCACGAACTGAGGGGTTCATCGATTGGCCTCCTCGAACTACCGCGTTGACTCCTAACGAATCAAAGATTGCTTGAACCCCATCGCCTGCAACAACAGCGATAACAGCAGTGACATACTCAGAATCATTTGTCACCGTAACTGTATTTTTTTTACCTATCGCAAGAGTCTCCTGATGATCTCCGAGTTCTTCATGGAGGTCAGTAACTCGAATAGTTTTTGGGGTTCCTTGCCTAATACCAGCTTCGATTGCTCCACCGATCTCATCAGTGTGGATATGGCAGTTATAAAGACCATCTCCACCTACGACGACTATAGAGTCGCCAAGAGTGGCCCAATCTTCCTTAAATTTAGCGATACTTTCATCAGGGGCTTCAAGAAAATACATAACTTCATACCGCAATTCACCTACTTCGGTTAAACCCGTATTGGCAAGATGATCAGAAGGCCTGACGTTGGTAGGTGCTTCAGCTGGGGGCGGTATAGGGCGGCCATCCACAATGTGGAGGAACGAAGAGAGTAGTAAAACGTAGCCCGCGCCACCGGCGTCAACGACACCTGCTTCTTTCAAGACTGGAAGTAAGTCCGGTGTTCTCTCAAGAGATGCCATTCCTTCAGAAACGATACTCTCAAGAAAAGTCACCATGGAAATATCCTCCTTGGCTAATTCCAATGCTGACTCTGCTACTTCTCGAGCGACGGTCAGAATCGTCCCTTCGACTGGTTTCATTACAGACCCATAGGCTGCTTGAGCGGCATCATTAAGTGCCCCAGAAATAGCCGTAGCATCTATCTCTTTCGCTGCAACAAAACTATCTGAAAGTGACCGCAAGATCTGCGATAGAATTACTCCAGAATTTCCTCTTGCCCCCATCAAACTTCCGTGACTGATTGCTGCCCATTGTGAAGACCCACCAGCTTCGCTCTTTTCGATTTCATCAGTTACTGATACGAGAGTCAGCGACATATTTGTTCCTGTATCACCGTCAGGAACTGGATACACATTCAAAGCATTAAGAACATCCGAGTAGGTCCGCAAAGCATCACGAAATGCAAAAACGACACTCTTAATATCAGCATCGGAAAAACGTTGAAAATCATCCACGACTTCAGATACTACTCACAAGATGGCTCTATCAGCGGAATCACATGTATCGCTTCACTAAGGCAAGAATGAAAATTGCTCGAAAGGCTCTATGGTTCGTCTCTTTAGAGCCGAATCGTATATTCTTGGAGGATTCGTTAAGTTAACGGAACAAACGACAGGAGAACTCCATGCAAGGAGTAATTAAGTCATATGACCCCAACACTAAAGATGGAGTTGTTATGTCTGAAAGAGACTTCATCGAATACGAACTATCACCTTCTGCTCTCGAAGGTTCAATTTTTCGGATGCTTCGACAAGGCCAAAGAGTCATCTTTGACCTTGAAGACAACGGTCTTGCAACAAATTTACGACTTGGATCCGAAGTTGATATGGGAACCCCGGATTTCTTGCAATAGTTACCGAAATCGGCATCCTGCCGGAGGAAACAGATGACAAACACCCCCACAAATAATCTGCCAGCAGAATTACATGAACAGTTTGGCTTAGATACCGTCTCCTTGGAATATGGCCTCAGCCAAGATGAACTATTTTTTGCGGCAATAAAGAATGACCGCGGAAGAGTAGACCCCAATGGAGATTCCAACCAGCAGAAAGCCTTCCAAACCGCACTTGGAGTAGATGGCCCACTTGTTTACTACACCGACCCATCATGTACAGGCCGACCCGTTACTGATACTTTTGCCGTTGCTAGAAATAGCGTTATCGACACGTTGTGGTGGAAAGACGGATTTGGACAATTTGCTCCAGACAAATTCGATGAGTTACTTCCGAGAGTAGTAGAGCACCTCAATCAAAAAGAAGCTGTTCTATATGTAACCGATGTTTTTTGCGGATGGGATCCAGAATTCTCGGAACCATACCGTTTCATTGGCGAGTACGCTACGCATGCCTATTTTTGCAACATTATGTTTCCCAAAAATGTAAGGGATGATGCTGATCGAAAACTATCTGGGTGGACGATCTTAAACGTACCATCGTTCTTAGCGGAGCCTGATAGAGACGGCACTAACTCTAACCGAGCAGTCATCATGGATATCGAAAACCGTGTCGCTCTCGTGGTCGGGCCTGCTGACTACTGTGGCGTCAACAAGAAAACAATGTTCACGGTAATGAACTACGTCCTTCCCGCCAAAGGTCAACTCTCGATGCACTGCTCTGCAAATGTTGGTGACAAAGAAGATAGTGCTATTCTGTTCGGGCTTTCTGGCACAGGAAAAACAACGCTTTCAGCTGATCCTGAGCGGTTACTAATCGGAGACGATGAACACGTTTGGACTGACTCAGGTGTATCAAATTTTGAAGATGGTTGTTATGCAAAGCTAATTGACCTAGATAAGGAAGCAGAACCTGTTATCGCTGCGGCGTTAAGCATGAAAGGCACGTTAATAGAAAATGTCCCGCCGCTTTCAGGAAAGGCTATTGAACAGACCGATCCGCAAGAATTTGATTTGAGTGATGGGTCCAGAACGGAAAACACAAGATTCGCCTACCCATTGACATGCAACCCGGGAGTTGCTGAAGGCGCAAAAGGCCCTCACCCAGAAACGATCGTTTTGCTGACAGCGGATGCATTCGGCGTACTTCCTCCAGTTTCGATTTTGAACGCTGAAGAAGTCATGTACCACTTCGTAACTGGTTTCACATCTAAATTGGCTGGAACAGAGGTCGGTGTGACAGAACCCCAAGCAACATTTTCTTCATGCTTCGGAGATCCATTTATGTCTCAGAAACCTCATGTTTACGCAAGCCTTTTAGCTAAGCGGATGGAAGAGCACGACACCCGATGCATCCTATTAAATACCGGCTGGACGGGTGGCCCCTACGGAACCGGACAGAGAATGTCTCTGAAATACACGCGAGCGCTATTAGATTCTGCGCTGTCAGGTGTCTTCGATGATGCGAAAGTAGAAGTCCAACCTATTCTAAAACTTCGTATGCCTTTAAATTGCCCAAATGTTCCTGATGAAATCCTGAATCCCAGGTCAACATGGGACGATGTTGAAGCATACGATCAACAAGCTTCAAAACTCCGTGATATGTTTCGGGAGAATTACGCTAAAAGCGGATTTGGAGACCTTGGTATTTCAGAGGTTATGTAATTGCGATTGGAGGAACTTTCTTTACCTGCTCTCCTCCAAAGTCAACCGACCATGCACCGCCGTCGACTTGAATGTATTGTGGCACTGTGAATGACTTGGAAAATCAAACTACCCCATTTCTCATGATTGACTTACCCTCATTTGAATCTAATCTCTCGAAGATGTCAGATGCTTTACCCGGGACTTCTCTTCGCCCGCATGTAAAAGCCTTTAAGTCGACCGCTGTAGCACAGCGGCTTTACGCTGCGGGGCACACAGCATTTTGTTGTGCGACAATTAAGGAAATGGAAGGAATGGTGTCGGTAGGCCTATCTGATGACCTTCTTCTAGCGAACGAAGTACTAGATACCAATCGCCTTGGCGCTCTTGCGAAAGAAGGAGCGAGTATCACTGTCGCTGTTGATTCGAAAGAAACTATTAACGCCGCTGTTGCAGGAGGAGTATCCAATGTTCTAATTGATGTCAACGTTGGATTAAAACGATGCGGCTGTGATGTATCGGAAGCGGGAAATCTCGCAAAATATGCAAAAAATGTAGGTTTAAACATCCGGGGAGTAATGGGATATGAAGGGCATCTCATGATGGTTCAGGACAGAGCCACGCAGGCTGAGATGGTTAAAGATTCTATGATGCTCCTTCTCAAAGCTCACGAAAATGTGGGAGGCCCAATTGTTTCTGCAGGCGGCACGGGGACTTTCGACTTAAATAGTTGGGCTACTGAGATTCAAGCTGGCTCATACCTATTTATGGATACAGAGTATGCAAAATTAGGCCTACCATTTGCGGAATGTTTATCTGTAATGTCGCGAGTGATATCAACAGCCCCCGATAGAAGCTGGGCTGTTGTGGACGCCGGGCTAAAAGCACTTGGGATGGACCATGGGAACCCATCTGTACAAGATGGAATTGTAGGGTTTTGCTCTGATGAACATACAACGCTTTACCCCAACAAAGGACAACCTCAAGTCATCTGGAAAGTCGGAGATCTAGTATCCCTGTCACCTGCACATGTCGATCCAACAATAGCAAAGCATCAAAATATGTTTGCGTACGAGGGCAATACGCTTGTAGAAAAGTGGCCCATAGACCTTAGAGGTTGGTAGCCATTGGCATCCGGAACTAAGGAGAAGCGAAGTGAGTAATACTTGGGTCAACTGGGGAAGGAACCAGAAGTGTGCCCCCGATCAAATAGCGCGCCCTTCTACCGATACCCAAGTAGCGAAACTTGTTTGCCTTGGAGTAGCCGAACGAAAGAAAGTTCGAGCTGTAGGTGCCGGCCATAGCTTCAGCCCCCTCTGCGCTACTGAGGGAATAATGATTGATCTCAGCAATTTCAATTCCATTACCCGAGTAGATCAAGAACTCATGCAAGTAACTGTCGGAGCTGGTATCCGCCTCTTTGAACTCAATAAGCAACTTGAACTCCTAGGGTTAGCTCTTCCCAATCTAGGAGATATCGATTGCCAGAGCTTGGCTGGCGCCATCAGCACAGGAACACATGGAACTGGTCTGGGCTTCCATTCCATTAGCGAAGCAGTGGTCGGAATAAAAATGATCACCGGCGATGGCGGAATACTGCAATGCTCTTCCAGCAAGAATCAGAATTTTCTGGAAGCTGCAAGAGTTGGGCTAGGTTCTTTAGGAATTATGGTGGAAGTAACACTCCAATGTGTTCCAGCATTTAACTTACGAGCGATGGAACAGACAACGCACATCGAGAGTGTCCTTGAACTCTTTGAAGCTGCTATTGAGACAGAGGACCACACCGAAATTTTCTGGTTCCCACACACTGAGGTCGGGACTTTAAAGATCAATTCAAAGACAACGGACTCACCAAGCTATAGAAGCCGGTACAAGGCTTTTCTAAGTGACGAAATAATAGCGAACGGAGGTTTCGAACTGATCAATAGATATGCGAAGTTTTTCCCCTCCAGCGCTCAACAAATGCTCGAAAAGCAGTTGGCTACGGATAGAAAGATTTCTTATGTCGCCCCAAGTTATAAAGTCTTTTGTTCTAAACGCCGAGTGCGATTTATTGAAATGGAATACGCCATCCCTTTGGAATATCTCCTAGAAGCCTTTCAGAAGGTCCGTGAAGCAACTCAACAGCTAGACAGCCCAATAACCTTTCCCATTGAAGTTAGGGTTCTTGGCGCCGACAGTATCCCTCTTTCACCTGCATATGGGCGGAAATCAGGCTATATCGCGGTCCACGTGTTCCGAGGGACCCCTACTGATCCATACTTCCGACTCGTTGAGGACATTATGAAAACATATGGGGGGCGCCCTCATTGGGGGAAAATGCATACGAGAACTAGTCGGGAGCTATCGGATCTGTACCCCGAGTGGAACAAGTTTCAATCTGTCCTTGAAGAATTAGACCCCGATGGCCATTTCTCAACCCCATATCTTGATCGCGTCCTAAGGGGTTAAAATAAATTACTGGTATCCATCTGGGTTTTGACGTTGCCAATTCCAATGATCAAGGCACATTCTCGTAAGAGTATTTTCCGCTCTCCATGTCAGCTCATTCGAAGCTTTCTCAACATCTGCGAATACCACCGGAATATCTCCCTCTCGTCGTCCCACTACCTCTCTTGGGATAGGCTTTCCAATTGCTTCCTCTACGGCCTTTACTAACTCAAGAACTGAGCTACCCTTTCCTGTCCCGAGATTCCAAACATGAGTGCCGTTCACCCCTTCGAGGAATCTGAGCGCAGCTAAATGCCCGCGCGCTAAGTCGACAACATGGACATAATCCCTTATGCATGAACCATCTGGCGTTTCATAGTCGTCTCCGAAAATGTAGAGCTTTTCTAATTTCTCGACCGCCACTTGCATGATATATGGAACGAGATTATTTGGAATACCTGTCGGCATTTCACCGATTAATCCGGTTGGGTGTGCTCCTATCGGATTGAAATACCTAAGGAGCCCGATACTCCAATTCTCATCAGCAAGAGCAACATCGGTGAGTATCTGCTCTATAAAGTACTTTGACATTCCATAGGGGTTTGTCGGACCTCTAGTTGCTTCTTCATCGAATGGTGGCTCCTTAGAAGGCGAATAGACGGTTGCTGAAGATGAAAAAACGAGTGTCGATACAATCGATGACTTCATCGCGTTTATGAGGCTAAGGGTCGACCCAATATTATTGTCATAATATTTCGCAGGGTTTTCTACCGATTCCCCTACTGCTTTAAGTCCAGCAAAGTGCAGAACGGAGGAGATTGGGTATTCTTCAAAGATTTTGGTAATTGTCGTCGTTTCACGAAGGTCAGCTCGAATAAAGACTGGCAAAGTCCCAGTGATACTTTCAATTCGTGATAATACTTTGTCCGAGGAATTTTCGAGGTTATCGACTATAACGACCTGATATCCGGCCTCCATTAACGCCACAACAGTGTGACTGCCGATATAGCCTGTTCCTCCTGTAACCAGGGTAAATTTTTCCACCCTTAAGTCTGCCAATAAGACGAGAGAATCGGAACCTACGAATTCAACTATTACAAGACTAAACCCCGATAAAGAAAGCTCTTATACCTAAGCCCATAATAAAGAGGCTCCCAAACCCATAAAGGAGGTACTGTTTCTCTCCGACTTGTGTCCTATAGCCGTAAAGCAAAGCGATAAAGACGATCATTGAGAATCCGTACAGGTAGTGGAAATCTCTCGGTGGTAAATTTTCGTCAGACTGAAGAGCAACTCCAAGAATCGCCTGAACAAATACCATAGTTTGCGCTAGAGCTATGAACGCCCAGAATGGGCGACGGCCATAACTTCTTGTCTTGTTAGCAATAAATGCTAAAAGGCCAGCGAAAGCATTAGAGAAAATAACTACTAAGGCAAATACAGTATGGAATTCACGAACAGTTAGAAGGACGGTCACCCGCTGTTCCCTGAAGATGCGACCTCCACTACGTAGTGCCAAAGCTCTGCAGATAGTCCGAGGTGCTTCGGAGGTTTAGCTCCAGGCGGTGCTTGGTGCGCATGGGCGGCTTGGTCTGAGTTGCGCCAAGCTTCAAATGACGCATCGTCGGCCCATCGGGTGACGACTAGCCATTGGTTCCTGTCATCATCTGGCCGAAGGAGTTCAAAACCTTCAAAACCTGGAGCATCATCAACTGAATTAGTTCGGGCTCCAAATCGTTTTGCGACTTCTTCTCCATGTTCTGAAGGTACTGTGATTGCATTTATTTTAATTACGGTCATACCCAATCATGGCATCAGAATTGCTGAAAGCAAGAGTTATAGCATGCCAAGTATTGACTGAAACATTATCTATCACTTTATGGCGTTCATTGCCCGCAAATTTTCAATTTCGTCTTTTGAGAATCCCCAGTTCGATAGGATTTCAGTAGTGTGTTCTCCTGGGTGCGGCGGTGGACCATCGATAACGCCAGGAGTTCTGCTAAATCTTGGTGCTGGCGCCGGTTGTTGAATCCCGGCGACTTCAACAAATGTCCCGCGCTCAACATTGTGGGGGTGGACGAAGGCTTCCGAAGGTGAAAGAACAGGGGCGAAACATACATCTGTTCCTTCCATAAGTTCGACCCATTGATCTCGTGTCTTCTCCTGAATAGTTCTAGCAATTTTCTCTTTCATCAGCGGCCACTGTGATCGATCCATCTGTTTGGGGAGCTCTTCTTGGTCAAGTCCGGTGATTCTTAGAAGTTCTGCGTAGAATTGTGACTCGATCGAACCTAGAGAAATATACTCACCATCAGCGCATTCGTAGACATCGTAGAACGGGGCTCCGGTGTCAAGCATATTTGTTCCTCGCTCTCCCCAAATACCCATAGCAATAAAGGAATGAATCATCGTCGCGAGAAGAGCTGAACCATCTGTCATCGCTGCATCAACAACCTGTCCTTTGTTGCTATTTGAAACCTCAACAAGTGCTGCGCAGATTCCCAAGGCTAGGAGCATTCCTCCCCCACCGAAATCTCCAACAAGATTTATTGGTGGTACTGGAGCTTCTCCTTGCCTCCCAATGGTCCCGAGCACACCTGAAAGAGCGATGTAGTTGATGTCATGGCCAGCCATATTTGCATAGGGCCCGTCCTGGCCCCATCCGGTCATTCTTCCATATATCAATTTCGGGTTTCTTTGAAGACATTCCTCTGGCCCGATTCCTAGGCGTTCAGCTACTCCAGGCCGGAAGCCTTCAATCAGAGCATCAGCATCTTCTACTAAACGAAGCAGTGACTTGACTCCTTCTGGGTTTTTCAGGTCAAAAGCTACCGATTTCCTCCCACGGTTTAAAAGGTCAAAACTCGGATTTTCCGGGAATTCATCTGGGACAGCTGATACACGATCAACCCTGATGACTTCTGCTCCGAGATCTGAAAGCACCATTGCACAAAATGGCCCTGGGCCTATGCCCGCTATCTCTATTATCTTTTTTCCTTGTAAAGGCCCCATTTGGTCCCTTCTTCTATCGAGAATCTCTATCTTTGCTAGTTTAGATCTTCGCTCTTTTTCATGAACACCGCAACCCTAACCGACCGACCTTCATGTAACAGGTTGTAAAATAATTTTTGCTTTAAGAGTGGTCCTTTTCTAGGCTAGGAGGACAATCTAGCGATAGTCTTCCCCCGTGGGCCAACAAAAACATGATTTAACTCCCGCTCAATATGACGCGGTAAAAGATGATACGAAACGATTACGAATTCTAGCCGGAGCCGGTTCAGGGAAAACTCGTGTCTTGACGCATCGAATAGCTCATCAAAGCAGAGCACTACGGATAGAGCCAGAACATGTTTTATGTCTGACATTTACTAAGAAAGCTGCAGAAGAGTTAAGCGGGCGACTAAGGACTTTAGGGCTTTCTAACCCCGTAACCGCTGGAACTTTTCATGCTTTAGCATACGCACAGCTTAAAACACGCTGGAAAGATTTAGGACTTTCTCGTACGCCTTCTATACTGGAAAATCGTAAAGCGATCCTTGGTTCTATACTGCCCAAACAACTTGCTTTTGACACCCGAGAATCAATCGTTAATGAAATCAACTGGGCTACATCTAGAAGACTCACTCCAGAAACGTACTCTGCCGCAGCCGAATCAACTCGACGGAACCTGCCCAATGGGACAAGTCAGATTAGTGAATTTATGCGTCTATTCTCTCAGGAAAAAAAGAAGCGGAATCTTTTGGACTTCGATGACATCTTGGAAAACGCTATTAGTGATCTCGCTAAAGATACCGAGTATGCCGCAGGCCGGCACTGGAAATATCGATATATCTTCGTTGATGAATTTCAAGATGTGAATCCCTTGCAATTCGCCCTTTTACGAGCCTGGCTAGGGCCAGATAGCTCTATTTGCGTTGTTGGTGACCCTAATCAAGCTATTTATTCATGGAATGGGGCTGATGCGAAATATTTAGAAAACTTTGCTACATATTTTCCAGGTAGCAGAACAATTGAGCTCACAGAGAATTTCCGTTCAAGCCCAGAAATTATTAAATCAGCATCATCCCTTCTAAAAAAGAAAGTTGAACTGAACGCCCAAAAACCTTCTGGAGAAACTCCTTCGTTGCATCAAGCAAAAAACTGTTCTGACGAAGCCGAATACATCGCGAGGAGTATTTTAGAGAACCGTCGGTTCAACGAGGGGTGGTCTCGGCAGGCTGTGCTTGTAAGAACACATGCCCAAATCAGCCAAATCGCCGATACTCTTTCTAGATTCTCTATCCCCTGTTCTGTCCCTTCAAGCAGAGAAACCTCCCCAGAGACCAAGAATTCCCATATCGAGAGTGACTCCGTAACTATTGCTACTTTCCATGCAGCAAAAGGACTGGAATGGCCAATTGTTTATATTGC
>JAQWQL010000003.1 GCA_029244605.1 Acidimicrobiales bacterium
ATATCGCTGCATCGTCGTTGGCTTCAGATGGAGTCGACACGCAGACAGGCTTTGGGTATTCCGTAGGGAGAAGTCCAACGAGTCTAGATGTAGTGAAGGCTAGTTCTGATGCGACCGAGCGGGCTACAAGATTACTAGGAGCAAAAAAAGCTGACTCTGGTCGGATGACAGTTATTTTAGACCCGTATGTCACTGCCCAATTTCTTGGAATCATCGGATCAACATTAAGTGGAGAGGCTCTCCTTAAGGGGAGATCTCTTTTTGCAGATCGAGACGGAGATCAGGTGGCTCCTAGTTTCCTTACTCTCATCGATGACCCCACTGATGTTGACGCTTTCACTGCAACGGAAGCCGATGGTGAAGGTCTAGCTAGCCGAAGAAATGTTCTAATTGACCAAGGTTGCCTGAATGGCTTTCTTCATAATAGTTATACGGCTCGAGCTCTAGGGAAGTCATCAACAGGTTCCGCTGTTCGAAGCTATAACAGTTCACCTGGCGCAGGCCCCTTGGCACTTACTCTCACTCCAGGGAGGTGCAGTCAATCTGAATTGATTCAGCAGGTAGGAGAGGGGATGCTTATTCAAGGGGTAGCTGGCTTACACTCGGGGGTTAATCCAGTTAGCGGAGATTTTTCTGCTGGTGCTGAAGGTTTGATGATTCGTGAAGGGTGCCTTGCTGAACCTGTTAGGGAGATCACGATAGCTTCTACCTTGCAGCGTATGCTTTTAGATATCCAGACTATTGGGAATGATCTGGAGAGACTTCCGATGAAGTCATCTGGTGTTTCCATTGTTGTGGACGACATTATGGTTTCTGGAGTATGACGACAAACTATGGATCTTTCTAAGGTTCAAAGCGCTTTATCTCTTATCCGTACTACGGTTTACTAGAGCATGATTAAAATCCGTCGAGATATAATTCTTACGATAGGTTTCGCTGCCGTTGCTCTAATGTTCTTTCTTGGTTTTTTCGGGGAGAAAGCATTTGCGCAGGATTCGATAGGCGCTTCTGACGGGTTGACCTTTTGGAAAGCAATGGTTTTGGGCGTTATAGAAGGGCTAACAGAATTTCTTCCAATTAGTTCAACCGGCCATCTCTTAGCCGCGAAAGAGTTGATGAATCTAGGTCAAACTGAGATGTCAGAACAGGCCATAGATAGTTATATCATTTCAATTCAGATAGGAGCGATTTTCGCAATCGTTGTTCTCTACAAGAATAGGATTCTTCAGATGTATGAAGGATTACGTGGTCAAAGCGAAACTGGAAAAATTGTCCTGCGCAATTTAGCTGCCGCATTTGTCCCAACAGCTGTGATCGGATTTTTCCTCGCAGATTCTGTCAAAGATCAGTTGTATGACTTAGAACTTGTATCCTATGCCTGGATAGTGGGAGGGGTTTGCATCCTCGTTGCCCATGGTAGAAAATGGTTTCGCCGAGGCCGGTTAAAGATCGAAGATTTAAGTTTTCGAGGAGCCATTGTAGTAGGACTGGCACAAGCTGTAGCTCTGTGGCCTGGGGTTAGCAGAAGTCTGATTACCATAGTTGCATTAGTGGCTCTTGGATTATCTCTTGCAGCGGCTGTCGAGTTTAGCTTCCTCTTGGGTTTAGTAACGTTGTCAGCAGCAACTTTCTATGAGCTTTCGCAAGACGGAGAAAATATCATTGATCTTTTCGGGTATTGGACGCCGCTGGTCGGATTAATTGCAGCATTTATCTCTGCGGCGGCTTCGGTGAAGTGGATGGTTAGTTGGCTCGAGAACAAAAGTTTTTCAGTATTTGGATTTTACCGCGTTGTGATAGGTGTTTTAGCTATCGTTTTGCTTTCAAGTGACCTTGTTTAAGTGGTTTGTTTGTCAGTAGACGTGGGAGGGGACGGCGGTGGTGATTTTTTCTTTTCCTTGCTGGAGTCGGAAGATTTCGAATCATCTGGAGAAGATTTTGGTGCTTGGGAAGTTGACGTTTTGCTACTTGAACTCCGACTATCGTTTTTGTAGAAGCCAGATCCTTTGAAACTTATACCAGGAGCGGAAAATATTTTCTTAACTGGTCCTGAACATTCCTTATCTGGACAGTCCGTCAAAGGATCTTCGCTAAATGACTGAAAAACTTCAAAAGTATTTTCGCATTTATCGCATTTATAGTCATACGTTGGCATTAGTTACTCCATTCGCCAGCGAACGGTAGGGTAGCAGCCAGTCTTGAAATGAAGAACACTCTCAGATTGTTTTTATTCAATCGCATGTTCCTGCCCTTTAAATAGGCGCTTAATGTTCTCATGGTGGCGGAGTGTGACTAAGAGTGATGCGACTGCAGTGATAACTACTTCATACCATCTAGTCTCTGGCATAATGAGCACTCCAAGGGGGAACAAAAGCACCATAACTAATGACCCTAATGAGGCTCGTCTAAAGAACTTCATTAAAGGGATCCAAATCACGAAAAGAGCGAGCACGACAAAGGGGTACAGTGCTACCGAGAACCCTGCAAGGGTGGCCACTCCCTTTCCTCCATTAAATTTTCTCGTTATTGGAGCTATGTGCCCGACCATGGCAGCCATTCCAGCTGCAAGGCCTAACAAGCGTCCATCGATAAGAAGACATACCAAGGTGGGGGTGAGGCCTTTCAGTAAATCGCCGAGAAGTACAATCACACCTGCTTTCGCGCCGGCAACACGGTAGACATTTGTTGCGCCTGGATTACCGGACCCTTCAGCGGTCGGGTCATGGCCGACAAGTCCAGCGACAATATGCGCAGTTGGGAAAGTCCCGAGAGCATAGCTTGCCGGTATAAGAAGCCACCATAAATTCATTGTTTCTATAATACGCCCTGATGATCATCTTCTAGTGTCTGTCCCGCATTGCGCTTTGTTAGCATGAAGGAATGATCCCGTTGCAGGAAGCACAAGATTACGTTTTGGGTAAGGTGCCGAAGCTTCCAGCAGAGGATCTCGAGATAACTTCTGCATGTTCACATGTCATTGCGAAAGCAGTTACCTCCGGTGAATTGGTTCCTCCTTTTGATAACACTGCAGTTGATGGCTATGCAGTACGGGCAGCAGATACGGATGGGGCTTCGGGAAATAACGAAGTCTCACTAGAGGTGATCGGGACGGTCCCTGCAGGTTCGCAACCAAATTTTGAAATCCAAGGTGGTCAAAGCGCAAAGATAATGACTGGGGCGCCTCTTCCAAGAGGAGCTGACGCGGTTGTGATGGTTGAGTGGACGAACTCAAGCGACGATGGGAGGACTGTCCATATAAGTCGAGGCGTTGAGCAAGGAGCCCATATTCGCAGAGCAGGTGAGGACCTTCAACCCGGCGATCAAGTCATCAGTGAAGGGACGTTATTAACTCCTGCCCACATAGGACTTCTAGCTGGAATCGGTGTATATCAGGTAAGTGCTGTTCGGCGCCCAGTAGTAGGTATTTTCTCCACAGGAGATGAACTTGTTGAGGGGACTCAAGCTCTTGCACCTGGACAAATTCGCGACTCAAATCGGTTTTCGTTAATGGCGCTTCTTGAACGTGATGGATTTGAAACAGTCAACCTTGGTCTGATACATGATGATAAAGGAGCGATTGAATCCACTATCCGAGAAGGCGTTGACATATGTGATGTGCTTCTCACTACTGGTGGAGTGAGTATGGGGGATTACGACTACGTCAAGGTAGTCCTCAATGAGATGGGAGATATGCGGTGGATGCAGATAGCGATAAAACCTGCGAAGCCATTTGCATTTGGAATGGTCCAAGATGTGCCTGTATTTGGTTTGCCAGGGAACCCTGTTTCATCCATGGTCTCATACCTACTTCTCGCGAAACCTTCCTTGTATAAGATGATGGGCCGAAAAAACGTTTTCCCAGACCACCTTTCTGGTATCGCTGCGGATGATTTCCATCGACGTGCTGATGGGAAAACTCATTTTGTGCGTGCTTTTCTCCACCAGGAAAACCATCAGACTTTCCTAAGTCCAGTTTGGAAACAAGGTTCGCACCAGCTTAGTGGTATGGCTGAAGCTGACACTCTGGCGATTATTCCCGATGGAGAAGGATCCCCCAAAGGAAGTCCTGTTGAATTCTTTCGCATCTGATGCCGATGAAGCGCTAGATTGTTACTAATGAAAGATCAACTGATTGACACCTATGGACGCGTTCACCGCGATTTGCGAATCTCGGTTACCGATCGATGTAATTTTAGGTGTCAATATTGCATGCCAGAAGAAGGTATGCAATGGACACCTCGGGAAGACTTGTTGACGTTCGAAGAAATTGAAAGGGCGGCAACTTTACTTGTTGACACATTCGGGATTGAGAGCATCCGTATCACCGGTGGGGAACCCACTGTCAGGGCAAACCTCAGTAAATTGATTGAAAAACTTTCGAAACTCAATGTTGACCTGTCCTTAACCACAAATGGGGCGACTCTTCCACTGGTCGCGGAAGACTTATACAATGCTGGGTTAGATCGGATCAATATTTCTTTGGACACGCTAGATCGTCAAAGATTTGAATCCTTAACCAGACGCGACAACCTTAAACAGGTTCTTCAAGGCATTGAAATAGCGAAATCCGTCGGTTTTAATCCGGTAAAAATCAATATGGTTGTCATAAAAGGCTTCAATGATGATGAAGTTTTAGATTTTGTTTCCTTTGGTCGCGAAAACGGCCTTGTTGTTCGCTTTATTGAGTTCATGCCCTTAGATGCTGATGAAACATGGAAAAAATCCCAAGTCATGTCACAAAACGAAATTCTCGCGCTCATATCATCACACTACGATCTCGAACCTATTTCTAGGGGGAGTTCTCCAGCAGCCCGATGGAAGTTCGCTGATGGGGTAGGGGAGATAGGAATTATTGCTACTGTCTCAGAGGCCTTCTGTGATGCATGCGACCGGATTCGCTTAACAGCGGATGGGAAATTCAGAAACTGTTTATTCGCGATAGAAGAATATGATGTGCGGGCTCTTCTTCGTGACAATGCAGAAGATGAAAAGATCAATGAATTATTCTCTCACGCAGTCAAACAGAAATGGGAAGGGCACCAGATTGGGAAGTCAGTGTTCATCCGACCGAGTAAGTCCATGTCTCAGATCGGTGGGTAATCGTTATGGCGAAGGAGACTTTTTCACACTTAGATCCCGATGGTAATGCTCGAATGGTAGACATTAGCGAAAAGGATGACAGCAAGAGGACTGCTCGAGCACGCATCACTGTTTCCATGGCAAAAGAAACTATTGCAGCGCTTAAGGCAGGTGATATTCCCAAAGGCGATGTTTTTGCAGTTGCCAGAGTTGCTGGAATTCAGGCAGCAAAACGGACCGGAGACATAATTCCTCTCTGCCACCCTTTGATGCTGAGTTCGGTAAAAGTTGAATTTGAGACTAGTGAGGAAAAAGTTACTATTGATGCTGAAGTTACAACTGTGGGCCGGACCGGAGTAGAAATGGAAGCTCTCACAGCATGCTCCGGTTCAGCTTTAACAATTTACGATATGTGCAAAAGTATGGATAAAAGAATCAAAATTACTGATTTAGTGCTCATAGAAAAAAGGGGCGGCTCATCAGGCGATTTTGTCCGGTGACCTTAGAAATCAGATGCCCTAAAGGTCTCAAATTAACGGAATGAGACCATTAGAAACAATTCTATTTGTGGTTTATATCTCGACTATTTACCGGTTAAGAAATAATTTGACCTTCATCCACCAAAGAGAAGACAAATAGTGCAAAAATTTTAATAAGAGCAGCCTAGAGACTGGTGGAGTTTGTGCTGTTAGTTGCATTAGCAATTCTTTGGTTCGGAGCCGGCGTTTACTGGCTTCGTACGCGTGTAGGAGCATCTTCGATGGTGCTGGGGAGCCCGTTCAGTCGAATGAGGGTTCGAAAGACACCTCGAGCGGTCGTGGTGCCAATTCATCAACCGTTTACATCATGGGATCACGCCTACCATCAACCTGGACATTCCTTGGTTGAGCCACCACTGGACAGAATAAAGAAGGGGTCGAATCCAATGGAAGTATCTAGTGAACAAGCTCGCCTGAGACGGCGGAAAGTTCTTTTATCTTTAATCGGAATTGTAATGTTTACCTTGCTCATGGCGATAGTCGTTGGTGGGGCGTTCATTGCTGTGAATCTGTTCGTGGATTCTATTTTCTTGGGATATGTGCTCTTACTTGTGCAATATCAAAGAGAAATTGAAGCATCTCGACAGCATCAAGTTTACAATCCTATGGGTATGGGTTTTGCAGCTACGGGCACTGAAGGAGCTACACACTAAAGGGATTTTAAGATTTCCCTATCTTCAATATAAATCCTAGGATAGATGCTTTCGGGGCTGTAGCTCAGCTGGCTAGAGCGCCTCGGTCGCATCGAGGAGGCCAGGGGTTCGACTCCCCTCAGCTCCACAACAGTCCTACTAGCGATAGGTTTACGATTCTTCTGCTAAGACTATGCTAATAAAGTGAGCCAACTCTGGAAACCATCAAAGGAGAGTATCGATAATTCCCGATTGATGGACTTTGCTCAGAGTGCCGAGGTTTTTTATAAGGTAAAACTCCCCAATTACGATGCTATCCACAAATGGAGTATTGATAGTCCCGAAGAGTTTTGGAGCCATGCATCCAGCCATCTTGGGTTGAGATGCGAAGTTGGTGATCGTGTACTCGCCACTGGGGAAAAACTTCAAGGATCTGTGTTTTTCCCAGATGGGTCAATAAATCTTGCTGAGAATCTTCTTAAGCGAAATGATGATACAGAAGCCATCATCTGGGCAAATGAGCTAGGGAATGTAAGGAAATTAACTTGGTCCGAACTCAATGACCAGGTCTCTCTATTGCAACAGGCCATGATAGACCTGGGAGTAGAAAGTGGAGATTGTGTTGCAGCATGGATGCCGAACAGCCCAGAAACAATTTCGGTGATGATCGCTGCGGCAAGTATAGGTGCAGTGTTTACTTCCACTTCACCAGATTTTGGACCTACGGGTTTACTTGACCGTTTCACTCAAGTTGGGCCCAAAGTACTTTTCGCCACAGACGGCTATTTTTATGGTGGTAAGTGGTTCTCTTGTTTAGAAAAACTTGATGAAGTTGAGTCAGGATTACCGAATCTTGAACTAACTGTAGTTGTCCCTTACGAACTAGCTGAGCGGAGCAAAGACGATCACGCGGTTGTTCAATCGCGTCTCCTTTGGCAAGATTTTATTAGGCCCTACCATCCAAAACCCGTTGACTTTCCTCATCATGATTTCAATCATCCTTGGTACGTTCTGTATTCGTCGGGGACAACCGGAAAGCCTAAATGTATCGTCCATCGGTCTGGGGGAGTCCTCCTAAAGCACATGGTAGAACATGGGCTCCAATGCGATGTGAGGCCGGGAGACAGGGTATTTTATTATTCCACCGCAGGGTGGATGATGTGGAATTGGTTAGTTTCGGCCTTAGCGTCTGAAGCAACAGTAATTCTCTACGATGGTTCACCATTTCATCCGAGCCCTACCGCTTTATTTGACCTTGCCGATGAACTGTCGATTACGCTGTTTGGTGTTTCGGCAAAATATATAGATGCATGTGCGAAAGCAGAGATATCACCAAAGGAGACACACAGCCTCGCAAGTATCAGAACAATTTGCTCTACTGGCTCGACTCTTGTTGCCGAAAGTTTTGATTATGTATATGAAAAAATCAAAGGGGACGTTCATCTCCAGTCCATGTCTGGAGGAACGGACCTTTGCGGATGTCTAGTGGCAGGTGACCCTACAGGGCCAGTGCAACGCGGGGAAATCCAAAAACCAGCACTGGGGTTAAGGATCGAAATTCTTAATGAATCCGGTGAGCAACTAGGTCACAACGAACAGGGTGAACTCGTATGTTCTAGCCCATTCCCATCTATGCCTATCTCGTTTCTTAATGATGAGTCCGGGGAAAGGTACCAGGCGGCATATTTTGATCGCTATGAAGGAAAGTGGCACCAAGGGGATTTCGCCGAGTGGACTCCTGCAGGTGGAATCATCATCCACGGCCGGTCAGATGCAACACTAAATCCTGGCGGTGTTCGGATAGGGACAGCTGAAATTTATGCTGTTGTAGATTCACTACCTGAAATTAACGAGAGTATTGCTATTAGCCAAAGGTGGAACAGTGACAATCGGGTGGTTCTCTTTGTTGTTCTATCCGAAGGCTATGAACTTGACGATGAACTAAAAGAAAAAGTTAAGCTTGAACTTCGTCGCCGGGCTTCACCAAAGCATGTTCCTTCCATCATCAAGTCAGTCATTGACCTACCAAAAACTAGAAGTGGGAAACTCTCCGAACTAGCTGTAAAAGCAATTGTGGAAGGCAACCCTGTTCGCAACACTGAGGCGCTAGCTAACCCAAAAGCGTTAGACTATTTTAAAGATATCGAGGAGCTTCAATGACGGAAAGATTGAGGAGCATGTTGTTCGCTCCGGGGAACAAATCTGAACTTCTAAAGAAACTTGCAAAGTTCCAGCCTGACGCTGCCATCGTTGACCTAGAAGATGCAGTTCCAGACGCTGAGAAAGACAAGGCTCGAGAAAATCTGCAACAGTTCATTTCTTCGACGGAAAGCAAAAAACTAGAGATATTTTCTAGAGTCAATCCAGTCTCTTCGAGGCATTTTGAACGTGATATACAAATACTTCCACCAGAGGTAGCTGGAGTAGTTATCCCTAAAATCAGCAGTGTGGGGGAGTTAGAGGAAGCGAAAAAAGCACTTTCCAAAAATTCTGTTATCGCCAACATTATGGTCGGAATCGAGACTGTTGCAGGGGTAGTTTCTGCAACTGAAATACTTAGGAGTGACTCAGTTATTGCCGCTTACTTCGGGGCTGAGGATTATGTTTTAGACTTAGGTGGGATTCGAACTCCCGAAAATGATGAAGTTTTTTTGGCTAGGTCACAATTAGGGATGGCAAGCCGGCTATCGGGAGTTCCAGTGGTAGATCAAATCGTAGCGGACTTCTCTGATAGCGAACGTTTCATTAAAGAAGCAGAACAAGCTAGATCATTGGGGTTCGCTGGCAAGCTATGCATACACCCTTCGCAAGTGGCTCTCGCTAATCAATCGTTTTCATATTCAGCGGACGAAATCACTCGTGCTAAAGAGTTGTTGGCCGTGTATGATCAAGCTGTTTTGCAGGGTTCAGCCTCGGTGGTTTTTGATGGTCAAATGATCGATGAAGCCTTAGCCAAGCAAGCTCGTAGAGTTTTAGGTCTCAACAATTGATTTAATTTTCTTTTCCTCTAAAGACGATCGCAAAAATTATTAACCCAATTCCGCAGAGCTCGCCAACAGATGTCTTTTGTTGGAGAGCCAGAATTCCTACACAAGCTGCGGTTGCGGGCAGTAAGGATTGCAAGAAAGCAAATCTAGTTTTTGAGATCCGCCGGAAGACTAGCTGGTCTATGCCATATGGGATTACATTTCCTAGTAATCCAGTAGAAAGAGCAAGTAAGACGATTAGGGGGGAATCAAACGCTCGGTTAATTGCATTGAATGAAGTAGGTGAAATTATCAAGCCGCCGATGAGCATACCGATTCCTAACCCATCTAAATGGGCTCCAGTTCGAGCAACTTTGCTACCTAGAATAATATAAAGCGCCCATAAAGTTCCGGCGGCTAGAGCCATGAAGACTCCAATAAGCGTCCCTTCAGATGTTACTTGGGCTAGAAGGATAACTCCTGAGCCAGCTACAACCAGTGAAATCAGATTTCGTAAAGATCGATGGCCAGCGGCTGCTACCGCTATAGGCCCCAAGAACTCAATCGCTACTGCATTTCCCAAAGGGAGGTTGTCAATCGCAAGATAAAAACACAAATTCATTCCAGCCAATACGATTCCAAATGATGCGGTCCAAAAAATGTCTAAATCCTTTAGGGGCCGCTTCCAGGAATGTCTAAAGAGAATAAGGATGAGTGCAGCCCCTATCACGCGCAGAGTCGCAACCATGCTCGGACCTAAATTATCAAAAATACTAAACGCCAGCGCCGCGCCTAAATACTGTGAGATAGCACCGAAAATAAACAAAAGTTCTGGTGGAGATGAATACAGTAACCCATTCTGTTTGCCTCTATAGCTCCTAGAACTCACTAGATAACGGTACCTCAAACATCCCAAGCATCCCATTTACACGCTAACGTCGTTGCTATGACAGAAATTCGAAACCTTGAAGAACTTCAAGAGGATCAGAAACGACTTGAAAAAAGCATAGAGAATTTCAGAACCCCGTTTGCTTTTGGTATTGGGTTAGCTACGAAAAGCCCATACGGGAACATCCTTGATGTTTCTTTCCCTGCCCCACAACTGAATTCAGATCCTTACACATGCGCCTTGATCGCAAATGCAGTGCATTGGGATGGCGAGTCTGGCTCCTATGAACTTGATGAACAAGCCATGCGACGCATCCAAACCATTTGTGACTCAATCAAAAAAAATACTGATTACCGAGAGGAATCAGCACAAGTTATCCAACCAATCCTTGGTTCTGTTTTAGGCGCCAGTCCTCCAAATGGAGAACGAATTGCAGCTGTCAGTTTTATATCTGACTCTGCGGACGAACCAGTTGATGCTATTGATGCCTATTTGCGCCTGCACCTCCTATCTTCACGATTGGTCAGACCACACGGGATAGACCTGACAGGCATTTTTGGAAAACTCACAAACTGCGTTTGGACCAATTTAGGCCCATTCGAAGCGGAGGGCTTCAACATTCGAAGAGTTGAATTGCAAGGCGAAGGAATCGATATCCATGTTCATGGGCTCGATAAGTTCCCAAGGATGACCGACTATGTCATCCCATCTGGCGTAAGGATTGCGGATGCGAATCGGGTGAGGCTAGGGGCACACCTTGCCGAAGGAACTACTGTCATGCATGAGGGTTTTTGTAATTTCAATGCAGGGACTCTTGGAACTTCGATGATTGAAGGAAGGATTTCCGCTGGAGTTATTGTCGGCGACGGCTCTGATATAGGTGGAGGAGCTTCAATAATGGGGACCCTTTCAGGTGGAGGGTCTGAAGTGATTTCAATAGGGGAGAATTGTTTATTGGGTGCCGAAGCCGGAATCGGTATCTCACTTGGCGATAATTGTATTGTTGAAGCAGGCCTTTATATTACTGCTGGCACTATGGTCCTAATTCCAGATGGGTCCGTAGTGAAGGCTTCCAAGCTCTCTGGCGAGAATGATTTGCTATTCCGCCGTAACTCTCAGACAGGTAAAATAGAAGCAATTTACCGTGGTGAGGATTCTAGCTGGCAAGGTTTAAACGAAGAACTACACCGAAACTAGGGTAGTCTCAGACCAGAATCATGAAGGTACTTAACCATTTAGGCTGGCAACACTATAAATCGACACAACCAGAATTGATTATTACGGCAACGTTGGGCCGTGTTCGTCGGGTAGACCGTGGCGAAGCAGATGTTCTTACTGAACAAGGGGAATTACGCGCAGCTTCTGATAGTCAAAGAACTACGGTTAGCGCAGCACCGGCGACAGGAGATTGGGTTGAAGTAGTTGATGATCCCGATATTGGGTTCCGTATAGGAACAATCTTTCCTCGATATTCAGCTGTAACCCGAAGAGACCCAGCAGAAGAAGAAAAAGGACAAGTACTTGTCTCAAATGTAGATTTTGTCGGTATTACTTGCTCTGCGGACCGTCCGGCAAATATTGCAAAAGTGGAAAGGTTCCTGATACTGGCACAAGATAGTGGGGCGACTCCACTGCTTCTTCTTACCAAAGTAGATCAAGGAGTCTCAGAAGATTGGCGCCAGCTTCAGAACGAAATTAGAGATGTAAAGATTGTCCACACAAGTGCACATACTGGTCAAGGGATTTCTGAAGTGAGGGAGTTAGTTTCCGAGAATAGGTCTTTAGTGTTTTTAGGGGAATCTGGAGTAGGGAAATCGACGCTTGTCAACGAACTTGCTGGGAAAATTATTCAGCAAACAAACGAAGTACGTAGTCGTGACAGCAAGGGTCGACATACAACGATTGCGCGAGAATTGGTGCTTCTTCCATCTGGTGGAGTCCTAATTGATACTCCGGGCATTAGGGGGATAGGACTTTGGGACGCCAAAGAAGCCCTAAATAAAGTCTTTTCTGAGATAACCGAGGTAGCTTCTCAATGCCGTTTCTCGGACTGTGCCCACCAGTCCGAACCTGGTTGTGAAATACAGGAGGCAATTCAGAGGAAGGAAATAGGCCCTCAACGACTAGAGCGGTATCTTCGCCTGATGGTTGAATTAGATGAGCAGGAAGAACGGTTGGCCCTCCAGCAACGTAAATCCAAATGAACGTAGCCACTCGAGAAGGTCGAAGACGGATCTAATATGGACTTCTCATATACACAACCCCAGAAAGAATTTTGCGAAGAAGTTCGGACTTGGCTCGAGGAACATATTCGAGGAGATTTTTCAAAACTTCGGGGGAAAGGGCTTACCGGCCACGATGATGTAGATCCAGAGCTGCAGATTGCCTGGGAGAGAGAACTCGCTACTGGTGGTTGGCTTGGAATTGACTTTCCCAAGTGGATAGGAGGACGGGAGTGCTCTCTCGTAGAGCAGGTTTTATTCCACAAGACTTATGTAGAAGCTAAAGCCCCAGGAAGAATTCCAAACATGGGGGTTACTCTCCTAGGCCCCACCCTTCTTGCCTTTGCTTCAAAATCTCAACAAGAGCGGTTCATCCCAAAGATTCTTTCGGGGGAGGAACTTTGGTGTCAAGGGTACAGCGAACCTGATGCTGGATCTGACTTGTCGAATATCAAAACTCGCGCAGAGCTAATTGATGACTATTGGATTATTAACGGCCAAAAAGTTTGGACTTCTCTTGCTCAATATGCTGATTGGATATTTGTGGTTGCAAGGACTCAAGGAGGTTCTACTCGCCATGCGGGATTGTCATACCTGCTTGTTCCAATGGATCAGGCCGAGATAACTGTTCGCCCTATCATTCAACTCACTGGCGGCTCTGAATTTAACGAAACATTTTTCGAGAATGCAAAAACTGAGAAAGAGAATATTGTTGGGGGGGAAAGCAACGGCTGGAAAGTAGCTATGGGGACTTTGGCCTTTGAACGCGGTGCATCGACCTTGGGGCAGCAAATTAGTTTCCGGCAGGAACTCGATGAACTTATCAGAACCGCAGTAGCGAATGGGTCTTGGGAGAAGGCCGTACTTCGTCAGAGACTTACCGATTTGTACATTGGGTTAGAAATCCTTAGGTTCAACCAATTGCGAATGCTCACGGCTCTAGCAACCGATAGTGTCCCTGGTCCAGAACAGAGTATAGGGAAATTGTTCTGGGCTTCTTGGCATAGAGATCTCGGAGAACTATGGATGGAAGTAAGAGGCACTTCAGGGATGGTAGCTGGGCCTAGTGGCCATACAGGTCACGAAGGGGCACCGTTCTTTCTTGATACGGAACAGAGAACGTTCTTGTACAGTCGTGCTCATACTATCTATGGGGGAAGCAACCAAATTCAGCGAAACATCATTGGAGAGCGAGTTTTGGGTTTACCCAAAGAGCCTCGACCCAAGCGAGACTAAGGGAATTATTCCGAGAAGAAACTCGAAAGAGTTGATTTCTCTTACCCCCTTTCCTGTACCGTAGAGAGGAGCAAGAAAGGAACTAAAATGGGCGAAGCTTACATTATTGATGCTGTTAGAACCCCTGTGGGTAGGCGTGGTGGTGGTCTTGCCGAAGAACACCCTGCAGATCTAGGAGCACATGCGATCAAGGGACTTATTGATAGAGTCGGGATTGACCCGATGACAGTGGATGATGTCATCATGGGATGCCTCGATAATATGGGCCCGCAAGCAGGAGATATTGCCCGAACGGCTTGGCTTGCTGCTGGCATGCCAGAAGCGATACCGGGCGTAACGGTTGATCGTCAGTGCGGGTCAGGGCAACAAGCAGTTAGTTTCGCCGCTATGGGAGTAATGTCAGGGGTTCAGGACATCGTCGTAGCAGGTGGTATGCAAAATATGAGCTTAATTCCTATTGGTTCTGCGATGGATGTGATGGGGCATGAGGCAATTGGGCGGCCTGA
>JAQWQL010000064.1 GCA_029244605.1 Acidimicrobiales bacterium
GCAAGCTATTGAGAAATATGCTCACTCCAAGCAATTAAGTGTTGTGAGAGAATTCATAGGGCACGGTGTAGGCCCGGAATTCCATAGTTCGCTAGCGATCCCACATTATTTTGACCGTCGCGCCACAACTGAACTTGTTACTGGAATGAGTTTCACTATCGAACCAATGCTGAACTTAGGCGGCCATAGTCTACATATGTGGGATGACACTTGGACAGTCGTAACTATAGATGGGCGAAGATCAGCGCAATTCGAACATACATTAGTTGTCACCAATGATGGTTTTGAGGTCCTTACTCAAACTTCTTCAGGGACTATTCCAGCAGAATATTTTTCCGGACGGTAGACGAACCTCGTTCCACAGGTTGCATATATGGGCTGCAACGGGCTTACATGGATGCATGGCTCATGAAGGAAAAACTCGGCTGACGCTTATTCGACATGGTGAATCTAACGTCACTGTCGAAAGAATCCTCGGAGGAGAGAAGAGCTGCACCGGATTAAGTGACCTTGGCCGAGACCAAGCGAGTGCGCTTCGGGACCGTCTCGAGATAGAAGTCATGAAGGTTGATGCTCTATATGCAAGCACCATGCCGCGTGCTATTGAGACGGCAGAGATTATTAAACCAGCCTTAAATGTTGCGGAGCTGATAACTGACAGTGAACTAGTCGAGCATCGCCCAGGAGAAGCCGACGGTAAGCCTTACGATGAGCTTGAAGAACTGTTTGGAAGTACCGATTACTTCGGACGTCCACACTCTAGTTTTGCTTCTGGGGCCGAAAGCTTACAAAGGTTCCATTTTCGCGTATCTGACGCTTTGGAGGCAGTCATAGCAAGTCATGTTGGTGAAAGTGTAGTGATTGTTTGCCATGGAGGAGTTATCGACGTAGCGATTCGTCAACTGCTCGACCTACCACGTAGAGGACAATTTGATCTTTGGACACTTAATACGTCATTAACAGAATTTGCTGTTGATGACAGAGAAGAAAAACGTGGCCGATGGACGCTAATTCGCTATAACGACCATGCACATTTAGCTGGGCTTCCATTTGCGACCAATTTAGAGCAATAAGGCGATTCTCGAAGTAAAAACCTAAGATGGAGGAATGCTCACAGAAAGTGAAATTTCCCAATTCCAATTGGAAGGGGTTCTCCTCGTTCCAAATGTCCTAGATGTCTGCTGGTTGGATCTCTTGGCCGAAGGAATTGACCGTAACAAACTGGATAGAGGCCCATGGTCTTGTGATTACACGAAGCCCGGCGATGAGGGAGAATTCTGGGACGACTACTGCAACTGGCAACGATTCAGCGAGTATAAGGAAGTTCTCTTTCAGTCGCCGCTCGCAGCTATGGCCCGAGAAGCCATTCGATCGAATCGGATACGGCTTTTTCATGAGCATGTGCTCGTAAAAGAGGCACAAACTAGTGAAGAGACCCCCTGGCATCATGACCAGCCGTATTACTGTGTTGATGGAAACCAGCTTGTCTCTACATGGGTTCCTCTAGACTATGTCTCGCAAGAATCAGCTATGCGGTTCTTCTCTGGGTCCCATAAAGGTCCCATGTATGCCCCTCGTCGCTTTGTAGACCATGCCCCTTATGGATACGACGGTTTTGGAGATGTGCCGAACATTGATGAGGAGCAAGAATCCCCGAAAATAAGATCATGGGAGATGAATCCAGGGGATGTTCTTCTTTTCCATATGCGGACTCTCCATGCCGCGGGAGGTAGTACCACACGAAGGAGAGCCTTTTCAGCAAGGTGGTTAGGGGATGATGCCGTTTATGCCAAAAGGCCCGGACCTACTTCGCCGCCATTCCCCGAGTTAGAGGGAGTGATTCGTGAAGGTGACCCTTTCGATCACCCACTTTTTCCTCTTGTCCCTAGCAGATAGTTTCCTTATTAAAAAGTTGTGTAGTGGCCACCGTTGACATCGAGGCTTGTTCCTGTGCAAGCTGCAGATAGTTCTGAGGCGAAAAAGATAACTGAACCGCAAATTTGTTCAGAGTTTGGGATGAAGCGCAAGGCAATCTCATTAGCTACCTTGTCGTATTCATCCTGATATGTTGTCCCATTTTCCTTCGCCAGGCTTTCCAGGTACCACTTCACCGACTCACCGAAAATGAAACCAGGACATATGGCGTTTACCCGTATCCCATCAGGCCCAACTTCCTTTGCCATGGTTCGTGTCATCGAGGTCATGGCTGATTTCGCTGCTGCATAGGCTCCAAACATAGGTTTATTGTTCCGAATAGACATGGTAGAAACGTTAATTATTGAACCTCGACGTTGGTTGCGCATAATAGGCAGCACAGCCCTACTCATTTTAAGCGCTGATGAGCAGTTGACTTCAAAACTTGAATACCAAGAGTCGAGTTTCATTTTCTCTAGCGTTTCAAACGGTGGTTGGAAAAATGCATTATTTACAAGGATGTCAATTTGGCCAAACTCAGAAATAGATGAAGTAACAAGGTGATCTATTTGGGTTAGATCCGTAACATCGGTCGGGATAGCTAGAGCACTGCCCCCCATTTTGGTTATCTCGTCTTCGACGGATTCAACTTTTGAAGGTGTTCGAGCAGCAAGAACGACTTTCGCTCCTTCTCTGGTGCACGCTAGAGCAGCATCTCGTCCCATGCCTGGGCCGACTCCAGAAATTATCGCAACTTGGCCATCGAGCAACCCCAAAATACACCGTCCCTTTCTCCTTAACCCTGAGTACGACTACCGTAGCATCGAAATTATGTTTGGTATGGGGGCAAGCCTTCCATTTTTCGAAGAAGGTTGATTCGCTCCGATAGCGGAGGGTGCGTATTGAACATATCGTTTATTTTTTTCCCCTTATGCCCTTTCACGTGGTCATCTGGAGATTCAATCCATAAATGACTAGTTGCATGTGAGGTCTTACGGACAACTGTAACGTCCTGATCGAGTTTCTCTAGAGCCAGTCGTATCCCAGAAGGGTTTCGCGTTAACTCCACTGCTGTTGCATCAGCGAGTTCTTCTCTGCTTCGGCTTACTGCTGCTTTTAATAAACTGGCACCAATCGGCGCTAGAACAGTTACGAATATGAAGGCGAACAAAATAATAATCGCTTGGGGTCCACCTCCCCGGTTGTTGTTGCTTCGGCTTCTTCCCCCCAGTCCTCCAAAGAATGCTATTCGCCAAAACAAGTCAGCGATGATAGCTATAGCTCCCGCCGTTGCTGCTGCAACAGTCATCACACGAATGTCGTAATTTCTAATATGGGCCATTTCATGGGCGATGACACCCTGCAGTTCGTTCCTATCTAGCTTTTCGAGAAGTCCTGTGGTGGCAGCAATAGCCGCATTTTCCGGATCTCGGCCAGTAGCGAAGGCATTTGGTGCAGGGTCAACAACTATATAGACGTCGGGCTTTGGAAGTCCTGAAGCGAGGGCCATTTCCTCGACGAGATTATGTAATTGAGCGTATTCATCTCGATCTGCAGGAACTGCCCCAGTAGCTCGTAAAGCCAAGCTCGCTGATTTTCGGTATTGGAAGAATGTTAAGGCTCCTGAGAACAGCAGGGCGAAAATCCCGAAACCTAAAAACCCTGTCAGTGCAAGGCCTGCGACAAAGGAAACGATGAAAACTAGAAGGAAGCTTGCTAGTAGAAGCCATCTAGTAGACCGCTTGTTCTTTTTTTGGAGTTCTCGAAAGTCTGTACTCATACGTTCACATTATGCACCGAACTGAGCTATGTTGCAGACGTGGAACAAAAGAAGATAATTATTGATACAGATCCAGGGCATGATGATGCGATTGCGATACTCCTCGCGCTAGCGTCTCCAGAGCTTGAAGTTATTGGCATCACGTGTGTTGCAGGCAATGCGCCGCTGCATTTGACAGAAGTAAATGCTCTTCGAATATGCGAGCTCGCAGGGAGGAAGGACGTTAAGGTCTTTTCCGGTTGTGACAGACCTATGGTGAGAAAGTTAGTCACTGCAGAAGAGGTGCATGGCGAAACTGGCTTAGATGGCCCAGATTGGGAAGAGCCCAATATGGAGTTGCAGCCCCAGCATGCAGTGGACTGGCTTGTAGAGACTCTACTCGATGCGGAAGACCAATCTATTACGATCTGTCCGGTTGGGCCTTTAACAAATCTTGGAATGGCACTAGTGAGGGAACCAGCTATTGCATCAAAGATTCAAGCGATAGTCACCATGGGTGGTGGATATTTCGTGGGCGGTAATGTTACCCCAGCTGCAGAATTCAATATTTTTGTCGATCCGCATGCAGCGGATGTTGTTTACCGGTCCGGGATTCCGATCGTAGCGATGCCATTGGATGTAACCCACAAGGCCCTGATGACCAAAGAATGGATTAACACTCTTTCAGAGTTAGGGACCGAAGTTGGGATTAAATCCGCGCAAATGCTTACTTTCTATAACAGATTTGATTTAGCACGATACGGAATGGCAGGTAGCCCAGTGCATGACCCTGCCACAATTGCTTACCTCATTGAACCAGATCTGTATACCGGTAAAGACGTTTATGTAGAAATTGAAACACGAAGCAACTTAACAATGGGAATGACAGTTGTTGATTACTGGGGAGCAAGACGGAAAGACCCTAATTGCCATTGGGTTTCAGAAGTAGATGATGCTGGTTTCTTTAGGTTGATGTACGACAGGCTTGCCACACTATAAATTCCTATCTGCGTTGGCATGACCCACAAAATGTTGTTCCGCGATTATCAATAACAGTTCTTCGAAGTGGTTCTCCGCAATTGAAGCAAGGTTCGTCCCACCGTCCATAACAAGTGAGAAAATACTGGTTCGTGCCTTCTTGGCCTTCTGCATTTACGTAATCACGTAAAGTAGTTCCACCATTTCTAACAGCTACAGAAAGAACATGCCGGATGCTTTCATGGAGATCTTTTGCTTGTGCCTTCGTTAACTTTCGTACTCCTGGGTAAATACCAGCTCTAAAACATGCTTCATCCGCATAGATGTTTCCCACTCCGGCAACTGGTTTTTGGCTTAGAAGCTGGGTCTTTATCCTGCGGTTACTTTTTTTTACCGCAGCGTACAATTGCTCGGGAGTGAATTCTTCCGATAACGGCTCTGGTCCCAGTATCGCTAAAGTCCCTTCATAACAATTTGCATCAACGACGCGGATACGGCCGAACCTACGAACATCCCGAAATCC
>JAQWQL010000024.1 GCA_029244605.1 Acidimicrobiales bacterium
GAATCGTTCAGCCATATGGTGGTCTTCCAGACAGAAGAAGGTCTAGTAACTTTTGACGCTAGTGGAGCTGAAAGCGGTGGAGCTGTTGTCGAGGCACTCCGCAAGTGGCGGGTAGACCCCGTGCATTCTTTAGTCTATACGCATGGGCATTTGGATCATGTTGGTGGTTCGGGGGCTTTAATAGCTGATGCTGAAAGTCGCGGCTATAAAGATCCCACAGTTTTCGGCCACGAGAATGTTCCGCGAAGGCTTGAACGATACGAACGAACTAACGAATGGAATATTTTAATAAATAGGCGCCAATTCGGAGGTATATCCCCGAAGCATGGCCTAGGCCTTTCTCATGGTAAGCCCCGTTTCCTCCCTGAGGAAACGGTCTGGCCTGATGTCGTTTACACCGATGAGATGTCTTTAAAGGTCGGCGGATTAGAAATGGAGTTCCACCATGGGAAAGGAGAAACAGATGACCACACATGGGCTTGGATACCGTCAAAGAAAGCTCTAGTAACAGGAGACCTCGTGATTTGGGTTTTCCCAAATGCCGGAAACCCTCAAAAAGTTCAGCGTTACCCTCTTGAATGGGCATCAGCTCTTAGAGAAATGATGTCTTATGATGCGGAGCTTCTGCTACCTGCCCATGGCCTACCGATTGTAGGGAAAGAACGTATACGCCAAGTGCTTACTGACATTGCTGAAGTGTTAGAAGCATTAGTTAGGGACACTGTGGCTTTGATGAACGCCGGAGCTTCTCTTAACGAAATTATTCATGAGGTCGAAGTTGATCAAGATAAAATTGGATTGCCGTGGCTTCGACCGCTTTATGACGAGCCAGAATTTGTAGTGAGGAATATCTGGCGCATGTACGGCGGGTGGTGGGATGCTGATCCTGCTTCTCTAAAACCATCTCCTCAGCCAGCTATTGCAAGTGAACTCGTCTCTCTTATCGGAGGAATCAGCCCACTAGTTAATAGAGCACAAGAGCTAGCTGATAATGGCGACTTTAGGCTCTCGTGCCACTTAATTGAGTTCGCTGCCAATGCACAACCCGAAAATAAAGTTGTGCATGGGGTTCGAGCGGAGATTTACAGGAAGAGAAGAGCTAGTGAATCAAGCCTTATGAGTAAAGGCGTTTTTGCAGCCGCTATGCGTGAATCTGAAGATATTTCAGCTCCCGAATGAGAATGAATGCCAGATAACGTTAACGGTTCTTCTATTTCGGAGAAAATTCCCTATCAGATAAAGATTCTGCTTACAGCTTCATTTTTTTCAGCGTTTGCAACAGTTGGGCAGATAACTATTATCGGTAAACAGGTCTATGACATGACCGGCAGTGAACTTGATCTAGGGCTACTGGGTTTAGCAGAGTTCATCCCCGTAGCAATTCTTTCACCGTTCACAGGCCCATTGGCTGATCGAAAGGATAGGCGAAAAGTATTTGGTTGTGCATTGTTATGCGAAGCGATCGTATCGTTTCTCATATTCATCTATATAGCGACCGAGCCAACTTCTATTTACCCCATTTTTGGTTTGATGATGCTTTTCGGAGTTGCGCGTGCGTTCGCTACCCCCGCTAGTCGAGCACTTCCGATCGATTGGGCCTCAGAAGAAGTGGTTGAACGAGTAGTAGCTCTAAAATCAGTGGCATTCCAAGCTGGGATTATTGCCGGACCTGCAGCGTTTGGATTTATCTTCGTTGCTGGCCGTTCTATACCGTACCTTGCTGCCGTTTCTGCGTATATTATCGCAGCCCTACTATTGCTAACTATCGGTTCAGTCCCTATCAAACGACTTGAAACATCCGGAACTCGGCAGGCTTTCCGCGATGCTTTGGAGGGACTCCGATTTGTTCGGTCTAAGCCCATCCTATTTGGAGCGATTTCGCTTGATCTCATAGCAGTGTTACTTGGGGGAGCTGTAGCATTGCTTCCCGCCATCGCTGAAGACCGATTAGGTGTTGGCGCAGTTGGGTTAGGTTGGTTGCGAGCAGCAGTAGGTATTGGCGCCACAGTGGTAGCTGTGAGTCTCTCAGTTCGGCCATTGCGGACTCGGATAGGCCGATCTTTGTTCGTTTCTGTCGGGATCTTTGGAATTGGAACAATAGTTTTGGGGCTAACCACAAACTTTACGCTTGCCTTTTTAGCATTAATGGTCCTTGCCGGAGCAGATGCAGTATCGGTATATATTCGTGCCAGTCTTGTCCCGCTCGCTACTCCTGAACGGATGCGAGGTCGTGTTCTCGCAGTTGAAGGAGTTTTTATTGGGGCGTCAAATGAATTAGGAGCTGTAGAGTCGGGGTTAACAGCCGCAGCATTTGGATTAGTAGGGGCAATCCTATTTGGAGGCATCGGAACTTTAGCTGTTGTGGTCATATGGTGGCGCTTTTTCCCAGATCTAAGGAATGTCGAACGACTTATAGATGTAAAGCCGGACACCAGCTAGAGTGCTTGTTCCTTTTGGACTATCTCTAAAAATGACACAGTAAGGTGGCACACTTAATGTATGGAAAATATTCCCATTGAACAATCAGGTGAAACCGAGTTAACCCAAAATGAAATGTGGTCATTTTTTGTTCAGGAACTTTCCGACAAAGAACTTAGCAAGCTAGGTACTTCCATCCTTGCAGAGCAGAGACAACGGGCGATGAATTCAGGTGACCAAGAAGAAATCATTGCCCAAGCATTCGAAGTCGGTTTTGAGCGGTCGGGACTTGGCGTTATGCCATGGGCGGAGGGTTCCTTACTTGTATGTCCCGGTTCCTTAATATCAAGAAGTCAAGCTAGCCATCGTTGCCGTTTCGTCAGTATTAATCAAGAATGGGTTTGGCAATCAAAGCTACTTATAACTGAAACTAAACGCCCTAATCAAGGAACTGACAGAGGGTTTCGAGCAATTGCGCTTATTCCCATGATCGAAGGAACCGCTGTCGATGTCGTCACGGGACGTTTACAATCTGGCCAGCACAGGGCTCAGAAAGTCACTTCCCTTGAGGTTCTTGATGGGAAATTGGTTGAAGTAGCGAAGCGAGTTCTACCTAACGGTGGGATGCATCACTAATTTTAATTAGAACTACTTGCTCTTGGAATCCCATGAAATGGTGCTCCAGCATCCAGATACTTTTGGTACAGCTCAAAAAATTCTTCTCCAAATGGATCACCACCACGTAAAGGCATGCTTGCTCGCACAATTGTAAAGTCAAGTGGCGCTAGTTCAGCAGCCCTATCGAAATGGGCCCCTGCTTCTTCTTCTCTTCCTTCTCTTCGGAGATGTGCCGCGATTCTGAAATGGAGTCTGGCTTGAACCTCTTCTTCTGATAAATCGGGAACTGAGTATGAAGCATCATCAGGAAGAACTCCTTTACGAACCCAATCTCGGACCTGTTGCATGTGGGTCTCACGACTAATACCGGTAATTTCTGTGAAAGTGTCAGTGCCAAATTCAGAAGCAGCTGGCCGAGCAATCATGTTATTTTCATCAATCCAGATTACTGATGGGACGTTACTAATAGCATAGAGTTCTGTAAGTAAATGGTCTTTGTCCATCAGCACCGGATATGACGTGCCAGCCGCCAATTCACTCACTGTTTCTGTGTTTTCATCGATTGCAACAGCGACAACATGGAAGTTTTCACTTTGGAGCTCCTCAAATAATTCCTGCCACCCTGGCAGATCAAAAGCGCAACCTCACCAACTTGAGAAAGCGACAAGAAGCCGTTTTTTTCCTGCCCAGTCAGAGAGCGCGCGGTCAGCTCCCGAGATATCAGGCAAGGTGAAATCTGGGGCGATGCGCTTAGTCAAAGCATCTGACCTTTTATTATGAGATTGGCCGATTGCTACTATTCCTAGATTCTTCTCAGCAAGAGATGGGCGCCCGATAAGGTTCGCAAGTTGGCTCAGGTTGTACGAATCGCTTGCATTCGAATCGACGTTATCTCCTAGGGGAATACAGCTATCTCCTCTACAAAGTCCTTCGGTTTTTAGCTCCCAACCGAGGACCTCTTTCACGTCTTTTGCAGCTAGATACGGCTCATCATTCACCCACGAACCAGTCGTAACTATTGGGTTATTTGATAATACGGTGATCTCGTTAGTCATTGTCATTTCTACCTCCGAAGTACAGCGGAATCGATTGCGAAGAGCGTATCTGAGCCGCTTGTTGTTGACGGCAACAAGCCAGCGACTTGGGGAAGAATCTGTTGAGCGTAAAAGGTTGCTGTTTCTATTTTCGCTTCAAGGAACTCTTTACTGTCTTTGTCTTCTGCGAGTAAATTCTTAGCGCTCAATGCAGCTTTGGCCATTAGCCATCCTCCTACAGTTGTTCCGAACATGCGCAGGTAAGGTGTTGCGCCAGCTAACCCGGCATCAGTGCTTCCTCCACCATTCTCTAATAGCCAGTGACTAGCTGTTCTCAGGCTCTCATTTGCTAACTGTAATGGAGCTCCGATTTCTCCTAGGCCATTTTCCTGCAACTCAGCGACCGTACTATCAATTTCCCCAAGTAGTTCACTCACGACTTCGCCGTTTCTCATGCTGAGCTTTCTCCCCACAAGATCGATGGCTTGGATTCCATTTGTGCCTTCGTAAATTCCGGCAATACGGATGTCGCGGTAATGTTGGGCTGCTCCAGTTTCCTCTACGAAACCCATACCACCATGAATTTGTATGCCGAGACTAGTGAGCTCGTTACCTAAGTCAGTGCACCAACCCTTTGAAAGAGGAGTTAGAAGGTTAGTTAGTTCTTCACCGCGTTGACGTTCTAGCTCATCAGGGTGATTGTGGGCGATGTCGATTGCTTTGGCATTCAGGTAGATCAAACACCGCATCGCCTCTATGTAAGCCTTCATTGTCATTAGCATTCGCCGGATATCTGGATGCTCCATGATCGTGGCTGATTCTCCCTTTGGCGTATCAGGTCGCCTTCCTTGTCGTCTCTCTAAGGCGTATTCAATAGCTTGCTGGTATGCCCTATCAGCGACGGCAAGGCCCTCTAACCCCACTGCTAATCTTGCTTGATTCATCATGGTAAACATGTATCGCATTCCAGAGTTCTCATCGCCGACTAGGTACCCACGTGCTCCTCCATTGTCCCCAAACTGTAATACGCATGTAGGAGACGCATGTATGCCTAATTTGTGTTCAAGTGAAATACACTTGACATCGTTGGCTTCTCCAATGTTTCCGTCATCGTCAACTAGGTACTTTGGAACGATGAATAAACTTATACCTTTTGTTCCGACAGGAGCATCAGGGGTGCGGGCCAGAACTAGATGGACGATATTGCCCGTTAGGTCGTGCTCTCCCCAAGTGATATATATCTTTTGGCCAGTAATGAGATAAGAGCCATCTTCTTGAAGTTCTGCTTTTGTTGTCAAAGCGCCTACATCCGAACCAGCCTGAGGTTCAGTTAGGTTCATTGTTCCCGCCCATTCACCAGTAATTAACTTCGGGAGCCATTTGAGCTTTTGATCAGTGTCCCCATGGGCGCTGAGAGCATGAATAGAACCCTGTGTAAGCATAGGATTTAGTGACAGAGCCATGTTGGCTGCGGTCAACATCTCTGTTACCGCTATTCCCACAAGCCACGGAAATCCGCCACCACCATATTCTGGATCGAAGCTTATCGCCCCCCACCCAGCATCGACATATTGACTGTAGGCTTCCAAAAATCCTTCAGGGGTCGTCACGGACCCGTCAGGGTTTAGGGAGCTCCCCTGTAGGTCTCCGACTCTGTTCGTGGGAGAAATCACTTGCGAGAAGAACCGACCAGCTTCGTCCAATAGATCGTCGAGCGATTCGAGTCCTACATCTGCAAAAGGCGAAAGATTTTCAAGGGACTGAACATCTACTACTTCTTTGAGCGTAAATTTCATATCTTCCAACGGGGGAGTGTACTCACTCATGAATTCCCTTTCATTACAAACAGCTAAAACAACTTATATCTTTCATGATGGTACCCACACCATGAGGGCCCCGACTCGCTCAGATAAAAATTTCTTAGGCTACTTGCGCAAAAAAGGAGCCAATTGGGAAGTTCAGCATGTAAATGTGCGGTTATAGGACTACTCTTTTCATCTAATTGATAGGGGTTCTAATGGTCGCTAGTTCACAAAATAACCAGATCCAGGATGTCCTTGTCTACGCTGCTGAAAATTTTCTTGGATATCTTTCAGTGTCAGTAGCTGAAAGCGTATCTACCGAAGCCTTATCTTGGGAAGGACAAATTCTAGGGTCTGATTACTTAGTGTGGGGGTTAAATCACCGAAGAGTAAGACTCAAGTTTAAGGATGGCTCAGAATTTGATGTAATAATTCGTCCGGGAGGTAAAGTCTCACGAATTCTTGATGATTAAGTTAAATCTCTTATGATCGAAGACGCTATAGATTTTGCTGCTTCTGAGGGTGAGATATTCCGTTCAAGAACTTCAGTCAAGATTTTTTCACCAGCTTCACTTTGGAGTGCATTACTTGATGTAGATCCGATAAGGAGTTCAAGTCGATTCTGTATTTCCATTAATGTACGTTGCTTCTGTCTAGTTTCGAACGACCCAGACTTGGATAGATGATTTCTATGATCTTCTATCGCCGTGAGGATTGCTTCCGCTCCTTCGCCTTCAAGAGAGTTTGCCATAATGATCGGAGGCCTATAGCCCGTTTTTTCTTCAAGGCCAGATAAGTGACCTAGGTCCAACATCAAGTCCAAGTCTCTTCGCGTGTCGTTAGCTCCTGGCCTGTCTGACTTATTAACAACAAAAATATCAGCTACCTCAAGTAGGCCAGCTTTATTTGCTTGTACGGCATCTCCCATACCAGGAGTTACAACGACCACGGTCGTATCGGCAGTCCCTGCGACGTCAACTTCGACTTGGCCCACGCCAACTGTTTCAATGATGACGGGGTTGTAACGAGCAGCATCAAATAATTGGATGGCTGCCGGTACAGCTAATGCCAATCCCCCTGAGTGTCCTCTTGTTGCCATTGACCGGATAAATGATCCTTCGCCTGCAAGGTCATCCATCCGGATACGGTCACCTAAGATAGCTCCACCGGTTAACGGTGATGAAGGGTCGACAGCGAGCACTGACGGGGTTCCGCCTCCCTTGGTGATCTTTTCTATGAGGCGCCCAGTTAGCGTAGATTTTCCCGACCCTGGAGCGCCTGTTATGCCAATCACGTGCGCATTCCCAGCCTTCTGATGTGCCAAACCAGCAACAATATCTGCAGGCTCTCCGCCTCTTTCAATTATTGTTAGCAGCTTTCCTAGGCTGCGCCTTTCTCCAGATACTGCTGTCTCAAATAGGTGAGATATAGAGTTGTCTGTAGCGTCCACGTTCACTCTCGAGAAGATATAGCGTCACGGACGATTGCAGCTACTTCCTCTGCTGAAGCTCCTGGCCCTAGGACAGCAGCTACACCAACCTTTTCAAGTTCTGCTGCATCTTCATCTGGAACGATTCCGCCGATGATCAAGGGCAGGTCCAAACCCGCGGCAGTAATAGCTTCCATCATTTTGGGTCCCAAGGTTAGGTGGCCAGCATTATGCATTGATAAGCCGATAGCATCAGCATCTTCTTCTTCAGCTGCTGCAACTATGCTGGCGGTGGTTTGCCGGAGGCCGAGATAGATTACCTCCATACCAGCATCCCTAAGAATTCTGGCGACAACCTTGATACCTCTGTCATGCCCATCTAGACCTAGTTTTGCAAGAATCACTCTATATTGTGGGTCACTCATTCCATTCAGCTCCTAATCAGTTTTGAAGGTATCAAACGATTGCTCGTTCTACGTATGTGCCGAAGACCTTCTCCATGGCGTTAGCGATCTCTTCTTCAGTAGCGTATGTTTTCACAGCATCAATGATCGTAGGCATTAAATTCCGGGTTGGGTCGGAGGCTGTTTCGGTAATAGCGGTCAGCGCTTCGTCAACTTGATCTTGGTTCCGATCTGTTTTGATATTTTGAAGTCGCTTAAGCTGGTATTCTTCAGTTTCAGCTCCGATTCGGAGTAGGTTCCGGTCTTCGGGGTTATCGCCTTCGGTGAAGTCATTCACTCCAACAATTATTCGTTGACCGGAATTGACTTCGCGCTCAAACCGGTAGGCTGCATCTGCTATTTCTCCTACGAAATACCCATTTTCAATACCTGCAAATGTGCCTTCTAGCATCGAACCGCTGCCTAAGTCATCAAGATGGGCAAAGATCTCTTCGGCTTGCCTTTCCATTTCATCAGTCATCCATTCCACATATGGGGCGCCACCAAGTGGATCTGCCACATTTGTTACGCCAGTTTCGTGGGCAACGATTTGCTGAGTTCGAAGAGCTATTCTTGCGGCATCTTCAGTCGGTAACGCTAATGCTTCATCGAAGCTATCAGTGTGCAGAGATTGTGTGCCACCTAAAGCAGCAGCTAAGGCTTGAATACCTACTCTTGCTATGTTGTTCTCAGGCTGTTGCGCTGTGAGGGAAACTCCAGCAGTTTGTGTATGGAATCGGCACATCATTGCCCGTTCATCAGTTGCCCCGTATCTTTCCTTCATCCAGCGTGCCCAAATACGACGAGCGGCCCGAAACTTTCCGATTTCTTCAAAGAAATCGCTATGGCTATTAAAGAAAAAACTAAGTCGCCGTCCGAACTCGTCAACATTTTGTCCAGCATCGATAGCTGCTTCTACATAAGCGAAGCCGTTCGCAAGGGTAAATGCTAGTTCTTGAGCTGCTGTACTTCCTGCTTCCCTAATGTGATACCCGGAGATCGATATCGGGTGCCATTTAGGCATTTCAGCAGTCGTATACTTAACCATATCTGTGATGATTCGCATGGAAGGCCGAGGAGGGTATATGTACTCTTTTTGAGCTTGGTACTCCTTGAGAATGTCATTTTGGATCGTGCCTGCAAGCTGATTAGGGGCTACGCGGTTTTGCTCTGCTACAGCGATGTACATAGCAAAAATTGTTGCTGCTGGGCCATTAATAGTCATAGATGTGGAGACTGAAGATAGGTCTATATCGGCAAAGAGGTCTTCCATGTCAGCAAGAGTGTCAACTGCTACACCAGCCCTACCTACTTCTCCAAGGGCCCATTCGCTATCTGAATCTCGCCCCATAAGCGTAGGCATATCAAATGCTGTCGAAAGACCGGTGCCACCATTCCTTAAGAGTTCTTTAAATCGAAGATTGGTATCTTCAGCAGTCCCAAAGCCGGCGAACATTCGCATAGTCCATAACCGAGATCTATACATTGAGGGGTATAGCCCCCTAGTAAAGGGGTATTGGCCAGGATACGGTTCCGATCCATATACGGGGTCAACCGGCACGCCAGACATGGTTTCAAACGGAACGTCCCGAAGACGGGCTTTGTTATATTCAAGTTGCCATAATTCTTGGGGTTCCAGGTTCGGATTTTCTTCAGTGCCCACTCGTACTCCTTTGGTGCAGCTAATCGCATATATTCTAGACGGAAGTGAAGTTAAATCTCATGTTGGGAATAAATCTGGAGGATACTTTGTTGTTCGCCGTAGAATATAAAGATATTTCAGAGCTGCCGTTAAGGTACCTTTTGGAAAGGATGGCATTATGGAACTTGGAATCTTTGGTTCATCGAGAACCGTTTCTGAATTAACCGAACAGGTCGAGTCCGCTGCAAACCTCGGCTACTCAACCTTTTGGACACCTCAGATATTTAACTTAGATGCATTGACTGCTCTTGCAGTCGTATCGTCGAACGTCCCAAATATTCGACTAGGAACATCTGTCGTCCCTACATACCCGAGACATCCTATGATGCTAGCTCAACAAGCTTTAACCGTTAATCAGGTTTCCGGCGGCCGCTTGGATTTAGGTATCGGACTTTCTCATAAACCAGTTGTAGAAGGAATGTGGGGGATGTCTTTCGAAGGTCCAGTAGGACATATGCGAGATTACCTTACGATATTGATGGCGCTTCTTCATGAAGGGGCAATCTCCCATGGCGGTAAGCATCTGACTAGCAGGGGAGGCATAGATATCCCAGCGGACCCCCCTCCAGTTCTCGTAGCAGCTCTTGGCCCGCAAATGCTTAAGCTGGTAGGGAAAACTGCTGATGGAACAACAACCTGGATGACTGGCCCGAAAACTATCCAAGATCATGTTGTACAGGTGATCAATGATGCTGCAGAAAAAGAGGGTAGATCTAGACCTCAAGTTGTGGCAGCAATTCCTGTTTGTATTCATTCGGATAAAGAAGTAGCGAATGACCATGCAAAGCGTGATTTTGGTTTTTATGGAGACCTTCCTTCATATAGGGCGATGCTTGATCGCGAAGGCTTAGAGAATTCTTGGGATATCGCTCTTACTGGTTCATTTGAACAGGTGGCTGAAGGCATGCAAGAGTATGTTGATGCAGGAGCTACACAGGTAGTTGCTGCCGTGTACGGGCCGGAAGAATCGAGGCTAGAGACAGTTTCTCGACTGGCGGAGCTTCTCTAATCTTTAAGCTACTAGATCATTTCTGGGGATCTGGTGGCCAAGAAATTTCATCATTCGGTCCCAAGTCATCACCTTCGATGTGTGGGAAGTGGCACGCTACCCAGTGGTCGTCATTGCCTATTTGCCTAAATTCAGGTTCCTCCGCAGCGCACTTTTCTGTAGCTCGAGGGCATCTAGTTCGGAACCGGCATCCGCTTGGAGGATTAAGAGGGGAGGGAAGTTCCCCTTCTAAAATATCGGTAATGTCCTTATGTTTATTCTTTGGATCAGGGATAGCGGCTAATAGAAGTCTCGTATAGGGGTGAGTTGGCTTCTCGTAGATCAGGTCACCATCACCTATTTCACAAATTTTCCCTAGGTACATGACAGCGACCCTGTCACTAACGTTCTTTACGACAGAAAGGTCATGGCTTATAAACAAAAGGGTGAGCTTATACTCTTCTTTCATGTCCTGAAGCATGTTTAGGATTCTTGCTTGGACTGAGACATCTAATGAAGAGACAGGTTCATCGCAAATAATCACCTTTGGGTCTAGAACTAGAGCTCTTGCTACTGAGATCCTTTGGCACTGACCACCTGAGTACTCATGCGGCCGGCGTGTCTTAGCTTCTCTTGGATCAAGGCCAACTGCTTCGATCATCTCATCTACTTTTTGTTCTTGCGCTGCCCCATGCTCAGTAGACCAAACCCGAGTCCCCTCGTTTACGATGTTGAAAACGGTTCTTCTGGGATTTAATGAGCTGATAGGGTCTTGGTAGATCATTTGGATTGAAGGTCGTTGCTGTCTCATGCCTTCCTTGTCGAGTTCCGTGAGATTAGTTCCCTGATACTCGACTTTTCCGGCAGTTGGCTTTGGAAGCTGAATTATTGCTTTTGCTGTCGTTGACTTACCGCAGCCTGATTCTCCGACAATTCCAAGGGTTTCGCCTTCCATAATATCGAAGCTGATATCTGATACGGCGTGGACCTTGTTTCTTCGTCCTGATGGAAATTCGACAACAAGATTTTCAACTCGTAGGAGAGTGTCATCAGTGTTCTCTCGAAGGTGGTTGTTGCCCGATCCAGCCATCAGATTACCTCTTCTTTGGCTCTGATTTTTAGTCCGGCTGCCGTATGTCCTCGTTCGGCGTTCGATGCGAACGCCTTGGCGCCTTCATCTGTTCCAATCGGGTAGAAGCAGGCATAAGAGTGGTCACCTTTAACTGTGGTATCAGGTAATTCGCTCAAACAATTCTCTTGAGCGTATTGGCAGCGAGCAGCGAATTTGCAACCGTCAGGCCCATCGACAATATCTGGTGGGAACCCTTCAATTGGGGTTAGGCGGGTATGTTTTGGGTCATCAAGTTTCGGTATTGACGAAAGAAGCGCTGAGGTATATGGGTGGGCCATTTCATTAAATAGTGTTTCTGCGGGCGCATGTTCCATTACGCGCCCTCCATACATGACTAGAATTTCATCTGCCCGACCTCTGGCAACTCCTAAATCGTGTGTGATAATCGTCATTGCCATGTTCGATTCTTTTTGCACTTCAACGAGTAGGTCGAGGATGTATTTCTGAACGGTTACGTCAAGGGAAGTCGTGGGTTCGTCTGCTATCAGAAGGTCAGGCTCGATGGCTAATGCAATTGAGATCATTACTCGTTGGCGCATGCCGCCCGAAAGTTGGTGGGGGTATTCGTCAAAGCGTTGGGAAGGTTCCGGAATACCTACAAGTGTAAAAAGTTCCACTGTTCGGTGGCGAGCTTCCTTCCTCGACATGCCTTGATGTAAGCGAAGGGGTTCTGATACTTGTTTGCCCACTTTCATTACAGGATTAAGTGAAGTCATGGGGTCTTGAAATATCATCGCCATTTTTTTCCCCCAGAATTTCTGGCGGTTAGTATTCACCAGTTCTTCTCCTTGGAATTTCACCGAACCAGATTCATTGATATTTGACCCGAGAAGTCCCATTATTCCCCGATTCAAGACAGTTTTCCCTGACCCGGACTCTCCAACGATAGCTAGCGTTTTCCCACTATTGAGTTCGTAGGATACTCCATCAACAGCTTTAGCTAGCCCGCGTTCAGTCCGGAAACCGACCCGATAATCATCGAGTTTTAGCAGTGTGCTGGGGGTTTCAGTCTCGTGTGACAAAGATTTCCCTTACGTCGAAGAAGTCACGGAGCCTATCGCTCATGTAGTTGAAAGAGGCAACAGTGAGGAACAAGAATCCCATTGGGGCAAATGCTACCCATGGAGAGCTTTCCAGCGTTTGTAATCCTGAGCCTGTGAGAATAAGTTTTCCCCATGTAGAACTTCCTTGAACTGAAAGCCCTAGGAACGCTAGGGTTCCTTCTGCAACGATAGCTATGGCTATCACAAGCATTGCTAGCGTGCTCATAGGAATAAGAACATTTGGAAGGAGTTCTCGGACAAGAATTCTTGATTTTTTAGCTCCGAGCGTTTCAGCTGCGAGAACAAATTCGCGCTCAGCAAAACTTAGTGTTTGTGCGCGCGCGAGGCGACCAATAGGGGCGACAGCGAGAATTCCAATTGTTATAGAAATAGTGATCAATGATCGATCGACTAATGCGACCACGAGAATTGCCAGAATTAACCCAGGGAAGCTCAGGCTCACTAAGAAAATCGCCGAAATAACCTTGTCTAAGATTCCTTTGAAATAGCCGGCAATCATTCCTAAGGCGCCTCCTACTACTATTCCAAAGAGGGCTGTCAAAGCTCCGACTGCCAAAGAGATCCTAGCGCCGTGGATTGACCGGCTTAAGATATCTCGCGCATCCTGATCGGTCCCAAGCCAATGGTCGCCGTTAGGGGAATAAGGTGGTTGTACTGGCCTATCCTGAATTTTTCCTGTGATTGGATTTTCTTTTTGTTCAAAAACAATGAAATTCTGATTCGGTTCCTTGAATGGGAGGACTGGGGCAAATATAGCCAAGAACGTGATGAGCACTAGCCATGAAGCTGCTATCCAGAAGCCAACGCCAATTTTCTTTTTCTCTGCGAAACCAGATTCTTCCAATCCGGCTTCGGTTGCAGATACCTCATCATGCTCGTGTTCTTCAGACACTTCCATTTCAGACGGCTCTGCTGGTGAATGGTTTTCGTCGGTCATAGAATTACATGCCCATACTTGTAATTTTGCGTCGTTGTCCTGATTTCTCGGTTCTGATTCTTGGGTCAATCACAGAATAGAGGAAATCAGCAAGGTAGTTAAAGACCATGAAGCCGCAGGAAATGATCATCACAACGGCAAGAACAACTGGGAAATCTTCTCTGAGGGTTGCTTCAACCACGGCGCTTGCTATTCCCGGTATTCGGAAGTATTGCTCAACCACAAGTGACCCACCTATCATGTAGCCAATATTAATGGCCAACAGGGTTATCAATGAGAACAGAGAAGGCCTTAGCGCGTGATAATAAAGCACTCTGCGTTTTGAAACTCCTTTTGAACGAGCCATGAGGATGAAGTCTTCTTGAAGGGTCGTAATTAAGTCTGTGCGAAGAAGGCGTTGGTATCCAGCTGCAGCTCCTAATCCAAGTGTAAACCCAGGAAGAATGAGTTGAATCAGGCGATGATCATGGGTAAATCCCCAGAACGAGTCAGTAGCGTTATATACGTCTGGAAGTACGTCAAGGCGTATGGAGAAAATGTAGAAGAGGATTACCGCCATAGCGAAGCTTGGAATCGAGACAAAGGCGAATGCTGTGATTGTGGAAACTTTGTCGGTGCGTTTGTTTGCTCTTGACGCGGCTAGAACAGACCATGGAATGGCCAGTGCGACAGCGATAAGTTGAGCTACCGCCATCAGTTCCAAAGTTCGTGGTAGACGTTCTTTGATTAGGTTGCTAACTGGAGGTTGGCCGGAGGAGCTGAATTGCACTCCGAAATCTCCTTGGACAAAGTCCCATGCCCATCGTGCCCAACGTTCGGGGAGTGACTTGTCAAGGTGGTATTGGGCTTTAGCTTCTTCAATGATCTTGACACTGTCAGGGTTGTCGACGTCTGCGGCAACAGGTCCAAGTATGTTGAATAGTGGATCTCCCAGAAAATTCATTGCGCCAAAAGTGATCATGGAGATCACAATGAGCAGACAGCTCAGGCCGATTAGTCTTTTTATGGCCTTTGGCACTTAAATCCCCAATACTCAAGGTAGAAAGCAACTGTATTCTGCAACGCTGCCTTGCTTACTTTACCTCAATAAAGATTAAGAACCTAGATGGCCCTGAATTTGCTCAGAGCCACCTAGGTTCGTTTAAAGTTTTGGTATTTATTCAGTGAAGAACGTTGACTGGAAGAATGTGCGCCCATTTATCTGGCAACGCATCTTTACACCTTCTGCTGTTGAGACTCCGCAGAGATTTTCAACGCCCTCTGCCATGGAGATTGTCCATAACGTGTGGTTGTAGAACACGTAGAGGTATTCTTCGTTGATCATCTGTGACAGTTCTTGATAAAGAGGTGTTTTTTCTTCAACTGTTTTCGCAGCGTCAGCTTGCAAGATTATTGCATCACGGTCTTCGTCACAGTATCGAGGCCAGTTGAGAGAAATCCCGCTAATAGCCCTACAGAGCAGCCAAACCCTGTCGTCTCCAGGGTTAACTGCACCGAACTGTCGCCAGCCAATGGAGTTATACAGTCCAAAAGCTGCTTCTTGGATGTGTTGATCTTGAGGAAGAACCTGAACATCTACGTTGAAGAAGTCCGACCAGCCTTGCACAAGAAGGTCAGCTACACGTTCGCCAACAACGGAAGGACCTGAGTATTGATACTCGATGTCGATCTTGCCGCCCGAACAGTTATCTGGGTTATCTTGGCAATAGGCATCAACTAGTGGTCCGGCAAGTTCAGGCTTATCTGAAAGCTGCACAATGTCTGCATTGAAGTACGGGCTTTCCGGCGTGAACATTTGGTCAGCTTTTCTGGTGACGTCAAGGTTGATAAGTGTGTTGTAGTTGTCTCTTGGGGTTGCATGCGTAATAGCTTGACGTGCCCGAATGTCGTCGAATGGTGCTTTGGCTGAGTTCAGCATAAGGAATGACTCATCCCCAGTGTCGTCAAAGACTTGGGTGACTGAATCTTCTTCTGCCAGTCGTGCTATTGACTCAACATCGGTTGTGGCCAGCGCATCTAGTTCGCCTTCGAGGAGAAGTTGTGTTCGAACAGCTCCATCGGTGACGGGGTAGAACTCAATAGCATCAAGGTACACGTCTCCACCCCAGTAGGATTCGTTTCTGGCGAACGTTGTTACTGAATCTTCAGTCCGAGATTCAAAGACGAAAGGTCCTGTGCCGACGGGTTGTTGATCAAGTGTCGGATCTTCAAGTGCTGCAGCGAGCCATGTAGGTGATCCAATAGCACCCAATTGCCCAGTCAAGGCGCTTGGGAAGTTACAGTTCGCATCAAGTAGATTGAAGGTCAGGGTCAAGTCATCGACGAGAGTTAACGCTTCATCAGCACTTGCGTAATAAGGTTTTACGGCTAAGCCGACAAGGGGATCATTGAACTGTGATAGGAAGTTCACACTTACCGCTTCGGCGTTAAGAGGAGTCCCATCATGGAAATTCACTCCGTCTCGAAGTTTCACTGTCCAGATCTTGCAATCTTCACTAGCTGTAAATGATTCTGCTAGGTGAGCTGTCCAGTTTCCATCGACATCAAATGCTGCAAGAGTGTCAAATACGGCGTTCATCATGGTCAGGCCAGGGGCAGACAGTGCAGACGCAGTTGGATTAATACCATCAACCTCAGCTTCCAATCCCCATCGGAGCGTTCCACCGAAAACAGGTTCAAGAGTGCTTTCTTCTTGCGTCTCAACTATTGGTGCTTCTTCAGCTTCTTCTTCAGCTTCTTCTTCAGCTGGAGCTTCTTCTTCAGCTTCTTCAGCTGGAGCTTCTTCACTAGCTTCCGAAGCAGAGCTTTCACTGCTGCTTTCTGAAGAGCTCGATGCTGACGACCCACTGTCGTCATCTCCTCCGCCACAACCAATGGCGAAAAGAGAGAATGCGAGCATTAAAGCGAGTATCCTCGCGAATTTACTTTTAGACATATGCAAATATCCCCTTTATCAACCCAGACCTCCTGAGCATGTCTAACTAGTCTTGCCGGAGGAATAGGTCGTTGCAAGTTGTGATGCCGAATCTCGACTGGCTTTTATACTTTTTTCGCAGAAAACATGATGAACCAGAAATTTGGGGCAGTATCTAGTTATGAGTGAACCTTTGTTATCGCTAGAAAACGTTGCCTACAGCTACCAGGATGGGCACGGTCTAAGCGGGATTCATCTTGAGGTAAAAGCCGGTGACCGGCTCGCTGTCGTAGGAGGTAACGGCAGCGGGAAGAGTACTCTATCTCGCATCATCACCGGCCAGCTAGAACCCACCAAAGGAACTATCGCAGGAACATGTAGGATTCCTGAAGATATAGGAACGGCCGCAGACCTTCGTCTTTTCGATAAGGACGCTACAGTTTCTTCCGTTTTGCAAGCGTTGGGCGGAGGTGAGACTCCTGACCAAACTCTTGTTGCGGTTTCCTTGGACCAAGAGATACTTCATCGGCGAATTGGGAGGCTAAGTGCCGGCGAGCGATTCCGAGTCGCTTTAGCTGCGCAATTAGCAAACGAGCCCCCATTGCTGGTTCTTGATGCTCCTTCAGCGCTACTTGATGTGCGATCGGCTGAAACGCTTGTAGCGGCTTTAAATAATCGCCAAGAGGCCCTGATCGTATTTTCAGCCGACATTACCGTTGCTATTGAAACATGCCAAAAAGTCGTCATCCTTGATCAAGGAAAGATTGTTGCGGCCGGCACTACTATCGACCTACTAACGGATAGCGAATTGTTGAAACAACATGCGGTGGAGATCCCGTCAGCGCTTTCACCTAGTTGGCTTCGTCGGAGAGCTCGAAACCCTAGGACAAAGCAGTCCGTAGTGCCGATTAACGAACTTTCAAAACAATGGGATTCAGCCGGTGCTATTTCCCGTGAGAAGCTTTCCGGTGAGTCTGCTGCGCGTGTTGAGCAAGCTTTTGAAACATACCGGAGTGAATTCAAAGACGTGACGAGAAGAGCAAAAGAGAATTTTGTCGAGAGGCGATTTTCATCACAGCAGATTGATGCACAAATTCGTCTGTTACTTCACCGGCAAAGTGTAAATGTTTGTGTCGAAATGATCAAAAGCCTCTTAGAGGTCCTAGATGAAGAAACCCGCAGAGAGATTTGGGTGGAAGCACGGCATTTGTTTGCTCAGTCCATTGCATGGCGTTCAGATTCTGAGCTAGCAGAAACTTTTTTTAATTCTGTCACTAGAAGAGTTTTCACAATGGTTGGGTTCGATGACGACCTTGAGTTTCGTTGGTTTGGTGGTGTAGCCCTTCCTATCGTCGACCCAGGGCAAGGTGAAGTCTCAACTTTCCGTCTTCGAACTACCACTACTGAACTCATCTACAC
>JAQWQL010000027.1 GCA_029244605.1 Acidimicrobiales bacterium
TCCGCCATCAGAGTCAGGTCGCTCTCGGTTGCGTCTTCATTCAGCCGTCCTCTCTCCCCCATTGCGAAATAACGGAGCGACCCGTGAGCGATTTGTGCCCCTACATCAAGAGAAAATTCTCTGGTCGATAGATAATCAAGATATTCGGGGAATGTGTTCCATTTACCCCACTCCATCCCTTCGTGAAGAGCTGATCCTGGGATATCCTCTACGCCTTCCATCAGTTCTATGAGTTCTTTCTCTTGTCCCTGATGAACAGGAGCGAAGCCAACACCGCAATTACCCATCACGACAGTAGTAACACCGTTATGTGAAGATGGAGCGATCTCTGTATCCCAGCTGACCTGACCATCGTAATGAGTGTGCAGATCAACCCACCCCGGAGTTACAAGGGCCCCATCAGCATCAATAACTCTCTTACTGTTACCGTTTATCCGGCCTCCGGCTTCAACAATGACCCCACCTTCAATGGCCACGTCACCGGTTTCACCTTTTTTCCCTGTCCCATCGACGAGCGTTCCGCCCTTTATTAAACAGTCAAACATAAATCCCCCCGTATTTCAGTTACTCGAAAATGGAACTTCCGCTGCCCACGTCATTCTGTGCCCGAGGTGGGACTTGAACCCACATGCCCCTATTAGGAGCCGGGGGGTTTAAGCCCCCTGCGTCTGCCTATTCCGCCACTCGGGCCTAGCATTTAGACTACCTGAAGGCGGATTTCATCACCCCATCAGGAACTTATTTCATTTTCTTCAAAATCCATTTAGGAAGAAGGTCCGCTCTGGTCTAACCTTCGTGATGTCGTGAGGAGTCAATATGGGAAAGCTTGATGGGAAGACAATAATTATAACTGGCGGTGCGAAAGGCCAAGGAGCAGCAGAAGTCCGACTAGCTACATCTCTCGGTGCAAAAGTTGTAGTAACTGACATTCTGGGTGACGCTGGGAAACAAATTGCTGAGGAAACCGGAAATAGCTATCTAAATCTCGATGTAACATCGCCCGAGCAGTGGGCTGAAGTAGTGAAATTTACTGTCAGTGAATTTGGAAGGGTAGATGGACTCATCAATAATGCTGGAATTGACCAAAAAAATCACGGCGGAGTAACGGACACTCCAATAGATTTATATAGGACTGTCATCGAGGTGAACCAGGTTGGGACTTTCTTAGGGATGAATGCTGTTGCTCCGGCAATGATTGAACAAAAAGCAGGAAGCATCGTCAATATTTCTTCTATAGCGGGAATGCGCGGGTTCGCAGCGGTCGCTTACGTGGCGAGCAAATGGGCAGTTCGGGGAATGACAAAAACCGCAGCAAACGAATTAGGTAGTTCAAACATTCGTGTCAATTCAATTCACCCAGGAGCGATTGAAACTGACATGCTTTTCGACTTAGGCCAAGACTCCATAAATTGGCTGGTTTCCAAGGTGCCGATGCAACGATCAGGTACTCCGGACGAAGTGGGGGAAACTGCTATGTTTTTGCTAAGCGATGAAGCTAGCTACATTTCCGGCGCTGAAATAGTAGTAGATGGAGCTCTAATAACCAGATAACCGGGCTGCGAGAATTAAGGAACGATATGGGCACCCTTGATGGAAAAGTAATTATTGTAACTGGCTCTGCTAAAGGTATGGGAGCTGCTGAAGCTCATGATGCATCAAGACAAGGTGCAAGAGTGATTGTGACGGACATACTTAATGAGCAAGGTAAAGAAACTGCAGCTGAAATAGGTGCGACTTATCGAAGCTTAGACGTCACATCAAAAGAGAATTGGAACGAAGTTATCTCTTCTGTCATTGATGAGCATGGGAGGATCGATGGGCTCGTGAATAACGCCGGGATTTATACTTCGCAAGATATTTTTTCTGAATCCGATGATGTTTTCCAAAGAATCATCGAAGTTAATCAATTGGGAACTTATCTTGGGATGGCTGCTGTCGCGCCTATAATGGCCAGCCAGAAATCCGGGAGTATCGTGAATATTTCATCTGTTGCTGGGATGCGCGCGCAAGCGAATATTGCATATATGGCGAGCAAATGGGCTGTAAGGGGTATGACCAAGGGAGTAGCAAAGACTCTGGCCAACTCAGGAGTGCGATGCAATAGCGTCCACCCTGGTGCTGTGAATACCGACATCCTATTTGGCCTTGAGGATGAGACCGTTGACCAACTGATAACTTCGATCCCTATGGGCCGGTCTGGAGAACCTTCTGAGGTAGCGAGGGTCGTCACTTTCCTTCTAAGCGATTCAGCAAGTTACATAACTGGTGCTGAACTGGTAGTTGACGGAGGAATGATCATTTAAATTATGCAGCGGAATTGAACGAGTAATTAGGTGCAGAGTTTGAGAGTCCGGTAATTGCAGATAACTCCTCTTCCTCAATAACGAACCAGAGAAGGTCACGAAGTTCATAGGATTTCTCAAAATGACTGTTGGCTACGACAAACCCTTCGACGATATCTGAAAGGGTAGATAACCATGCCCTCCCCCGAAAGACAACTGAAATAGTAACTGATCCATCGTTATTTCTCTTAAGTGTCCTCGAATGTTCGCCAAGATCCGGAGGTCCTTTAAATGAAGGAACTTTATATCCTCCTTCTCGGGCTGCTGTGCTGAGTACTCGAACTGCATTTGCAAATAGAAATGTTTTTGATTCCGCCATACACCTATTGTGACTGCACGGTATGACATTTTTGCGAAAGCTAGATTGAACCATACACGGTTAAAAATTCAAGCTAGCTTAAAGTTACACTATGGCCGAATACGACGTTTCTCCCTCCTCTCAGTTGAATCCATCTCAAGAGAACGTTTTAGCCCAGCTTGGGGCGAAACCAAGCGAGCGTCCTCAATTCTCGACAGGCCTTAAGAACACGTTAAAAAGAAGGTTAGAAGAAGTTGCCCAAAATCTTCTTGAGAACATTCCCAATAATGAATCTCTTTTCCTGAGCAAACATCTACTGACTCAGCTAATGGGATGCGAGAAGCGGTATATAGCCGAAAGTCAGGAGAGTTTCGAATGGAGCATTCCGACAGCTAGAGGAACCCTTTCACACAAGGCGATAGAACTATCTATCTTCTGGCAAGGACCCAAAGACCCTTTGACTCTTACCGATGCAGCTTTAAATAGGGCTGAACAGGGAACTGACTACATGGCAGATTGGATTCGAGGGCTAAGTGAAGGTGATCGGGCCCAGTTATGCGGTGAGGTAAATTCCCGTGTTGGTTCTTTCTTAGAAACTTGGCCTCCGCTTGAGAAACGTTGGAAGCCAATGCTCGAAACGCCTATACGGGTCGAATTGGCCGAAGGAAAAGTTGTTCTTTCTGGGAAAGTGGACCTTACTCTCGGCTCAGCTGGAGGGAATACGGCAGGAAAGGTAATCGTTGATTTCAAAACTGGGAAATTCTCCCCAGCCCATCGAGACGATTTACGTTTCTATGCTTTATTGGACACGATCAGAATAGGCGTCCCTCCCCGACTAGTAGCCAGCTACTACCTCGATCAAGGAGAATTCAGTCCAGAGATTATTAGCGAAGATGTCCTTGAGTCAACTGTCGGACGCATATCAGATGGGATTACCCGCCTGACTGAACTTCGCTTCGAACAACGGGCCCCTTCAACGCAACCTGGGCCTCCATGCCGGTGGTGTCCGGTATCAGAGGACTGCATTGATGGACAGGATTACCTATCTGATTACAACGAGTGAGACAATGGAGAAAACTTGTTGAGATTAAGCATCTTAACTTTCCGTAAGCCACAATGAAGGTATGGGATTTATAAAAATCGACGTGTCCGATAGGGTCGCCATTCTTACTTTAAATGACCCTGATAAAAGAAACGCTATCAACCTCACTATGAACGATGAGATATGTGAGGCTTTAGAAGAACTTGAGCTCTCTGAAGAAATTGGAGCCTTGATAGTCACTGGGGCGGGGAAAGGTTTCTGTGCTGGCGCAGACCTAGGCGACCTTCTAGCTGCTCGCGAAAGAGAAAATATCCAAGATATTTACCGAGGGTTTCTTCGCATAGCTAACTCGACACTCCCAACAGTCGCGGCGGTGAATGGCGCAGCCGTCGGTGCGGGGATGAACATGGCCTTAGCATGTGATGTAATCATCGCTGCTGAATCTGCAAAATTTGATAGCCGCTTCCTACAAATAGGGATCCACCCAGGTGGAGGCCACACATGGCGGCTTCTAGCACGGACAAATTTCCAAACTCTTCGAGCTATGGTTCTGTTCGGCGAAGTACTCAGAGGGGCTGATGCATATAGAACTGGACTTGCATGGAAATGCGTGTCTGATGAAGAGCTGATACAAGAGTCTTTAATTATTGCACAGCGGGCATCGTCCTACTCGAAGGAGTTAACCCGAATGACAAAAATAGCTTTCCAACAACTCCCCTCCATAGATACTTCTGAAGAATCAGTCCAACATGAAGTAGTTCCGCAAATAGAATCTATGGAATCTGAAGAATTCACACGCTTAGTGGAAAGTCTTCAAAAAAAGATCTCTTCTAAGCCATCTCCATAGAACCCACGGATCTAACTAATCCATCCCTCTGTGAGTTCTTCTTTCCGCTGGTTCCATTCTTCTATCGTGAACGCATAACGCATATGGTCTTCCCATTGTCCGTTGATCTCAAGATATCGTTCGGCTATTCCTTCTTCTCTTAAGGAAAGTTTCTCGACAACTCTTCGACTTGAAGAATTCCTAGGAATAATGGCGACTTGGACTCTATGAAGGTCCAAATTTTCAAATGCATACTTTAAAACAACAGCTAGAGCTTCCGGTGTGTAGCCATTCCCAGCATGACCTTGATCTATCCAATACCCGACATAGCAGCTTTGAAACGGACCTCTCTGAATAGACGATAGGTTTATCTCTCCACAAAATTTGTCTTCAACGAAAATCCCGAATCCGTAACCGGAACCTAAGTGGCGTTCTCGATCTCGGGCATTACAGCGCGCCCCAAATGCATTTCTATCGTTGATTACATCTGGCATGCCAGCTGGGCGCGTGGGTTCCCATTTCGTCAACCAATCGATATTCTCTAGTCGGATTTTTTTCCATTCAGGGAAATCAGATACTTCAAGAGCGCGCAACATCACACGATGACCGTGAAGGCATTCTTTGACGTTCCTTGATTTAGTTACTCTCATTTCTTATTCCCACTTGAAGTCGAGCGTGCACCCGTGAAGTGGACGATAGTCTGAATACCCATTATTCGGCGATCTCAATGGAAAGAAACTCCCCTAACTTAATTGTCGAAGAATAACTCCATCAAGAATGTCTCTTTCTGAGACAAGACATTGCGTAAAATGGAATTGGCGCATTATCTGTATCAAAATGCATAAACCTCCGACAATCACGTCTACCCTGTCCGCTTCCATCCCCGGATTTGTTAGTCTTTCCTTTCGGCTGTCTGTTGCAAGTATCCGAAATACTTCTTCCATATCTGCCTTATTCATTAGGTAGTGATGAACAGCTTCATAGGAATATTCTTGAAGTCCCTGTTCGATCATCGCTATTGCCGCTACTGTGCCAGCCTGCCCAATCAAAGTCTTTGCTTTAGCAAGACTCGGAATTTCCTTCTCAACATCACTGAGGTGGAGTTCCACCAATGAAAGAGCCGCAGAGAGTTCTTCCGGTAATGGAGGATCTGACCGTATGAATTTTTCTGTCATCCTGACGCAACCTGCATCTATAGAGAGAAATTGTTCACATGTGGTTTCTCCATACGAAAACTCAGTAGATCCCCCTCCTAAATCGAAGACAAGGTATGGGGCTCCTCCCTCCATACAATGTGTAGCCCCCAAGAAAGAGAGTTCTGCCTCCTCTTGGCCGCTAAGAAGACGTACTTGCTTGCCGAGAACACCTTCAGCTGCAGTGAGAAAAACATTTCCATTCGCTGCATCTCTCACTGCTGAAGTAGCAATCGCCTGAAAGCTATCCACCTCTTCAGAATCCATGAGTTCCTTATATAATATGAGGGTCGCAAGTACGCGGTCGATCGCTTCGTCGTTTAGCCTTCCCGTACCGTCTACCCCTTCCCCCAGTCGAGTAACCTCCTGATGGCGGTGCGATATCTCATACTGTCCATCGCCCGAACTTTCTACAATCAATAAACGTGTACTGTTTGTCCCGCAATCTATTGCTGCGATCTTTCGGGGTTCAGAATCCACGAACCTCACCTTACCGGATGTTATTAGCGACCCATGCTCCGATAGGGTCGTCTCCACCAGCTAGATAGAAGGCATAGTGAGCATGAAGACATTTAATACCTTTCCTCGTTCCGCCTACCCCGCCGGTAGGTTTCGGGCCTTTATATTGATCAGGCATATACCGGTCTCTCTCAACAGAGTACTGAGAATGCGTTTCAGAAATTCTATCTAAGCCAATCAATGCTTCTACTTCTTTAATCACTCCTCGGGATTCCAATTGGCTCACGAGACGTCTCTCTTCTGGATCTACAAGCCAAAAGAGAGTCGGCATCGGCGTTCCATCGTCAAGAAAAGGGTCATTACGAATAACGCTTGCTCCGCCACTTGAATTCCTCACTACCACTTCAAAGCTACCTTGCGGTTTTCTCCCAAGGAGATGTTCTATCTCCTCATGGTCAGTGGGATAGGTCATGTAAGGGTCCTTGATCAATTCAAGTAATTGCGAACCAAAGAATCAGGAAAGTAGCTGCGCCAACAACAAGAATAGGGATACCAAATCGCTTTAACAGTGGTAGAGCTACCACTCCCAACAAATTCAGGGCTTGTTCCTCATCTTGTGCAGATGAGGCTTGAGAGTCTTCTCCCGGAGTGCTGCTTTCCTGTGGTTCAAGGAGCTCTTCAAGGTTCTTAGCGAATTGAGTCATAAGTTTTGCGCTCACATCACCAATGGCGCCTCGCCCGAACTGGGCAACCTTCCCAGTTATAGTGAGTTCGGTCTTCACAGCTACTTGGGTGCTTGTTGGTGAGATCTCATCAAGAGTCGCTGTGATAATAGCGCTAGCATTGCCAGCCCCGCGAACATCTCGTCCGTCACCTTTGATAACGACTCTTTTGCCCTCATTATCGCGTTCAAGGTATGTCGCAGTCCCTTTGTATTGAGCAGTTATTGGACCAACTTTAATTTTAACAACGCCATGAAATTCTTCTCCCTCATTCTCATGAAGCTCGGCACCGGGTAAACATGGAGCTATTTTTTCTGGAGTGTTAAAGGCTTCCCAAACTTCATCGATTGATGCATTAACTTCTACCTCATTATTTAGTTCCATCGAGCAAGATCTCCACGTGTATCTATATCTATCGGGTTACCTTCACATGGTACATCATTTACCAAGTCAGGTCGTAAACGGAGCAGAGAGCGAGCACCCTCATCACCAGAGAGAGGAATCAGCGGCCAAAGTTCATGATGGATCTTTACTGGCGGTCTTCGGTTTCCAGAGAATGTAGCTACCCCGAGTACTGTGTCCGCTTCAGCCACAGCGGCCCAGGCAGATGAAGAAATGAGCGGCATGTCACCTAAACCAACCACTACTGCCTCATGCTTGTCATGGTCGGCTACCGCGATAGCAGCTCGCAGAGAAGTCGCTTGCCCGTCTTCAAAATTGTGATTTTTTACGATAGTGACCTCGTGTTCAAATACGTTTAACGTCTGTTCGTTCTCAAAGTCAATCGCTCCAGAGACAAGATAGATATCGTCGAAACCAGCACCACTGGCAGCTTCAAGAACCCACTTGAGTACAGGTTTCCCCCTAAATGGTGAGAGCAGCTTATGAGTGGGCCCTTCGAATCGCTCACCTAGTCCCGCTGCAAGAATAACCGCTGCAACCGTATTGTTTCTGACTGATCTTGTTTCTGAAGCGCTTTCCACTCTCTCATTGTAGGGAATTATGTTAAATCCCAGTCATTCTGTTATGGTTATCTTTATTAATCGTTTGCCTTATGTATAGGCCCTGCCCCTTGCTTAAGACTATGTGCTTCTCGTCCAGTCCGTAATGCAATGATTTCCGCACAAATTGAAATCGCTGTTTCCTCAGGTGTTCTAGCTCCTATATCTGAACCAATGGGTGACATAATGCGCAGAAAATCTTCATCGTTCACGCCAGCTTCGCGAAGGCGGTTTGATCGATTCTCATGCGTCTTCCTGCTCCCCATCACTCCGATGTAACCCACATCGGTCTTGAGTGAAGCGGTGATCGCAGGGACATCAAATTTATTATCATGGGTCAGAACACAAACAGCATCACGAATCCCAAGCGTGGATCCGACAGAATCGAGCAATTTATCGGGCCATTGCGCTTCTACGACATCAGCAAGGGGGAATCTCTTAGTTGTTGCAAAAACTGCTCTAGCATCACAAACAGTTACGTGGTACCCCAGTACTTTCGCCACTCTGACAAGAGCAGCTGTAAAATCTACAGCCCCGAAAATCAGCATTTGCGGTGGAGGAGCAAACGACTCTATGAAAACGGTCAAAGCTTCTTCTCGTGCCTCTCCATTTAGGCCATAGTGGCGTGTACCGGTCCGCCCTGCCTCTAATTCTCCTGACATATCCCGAAGGACAACACGATCAAGGGATTCATTGCCAAGTGTTCCATGTACTTGATCTGTAGGGCCAAGAATCAATTTGTTTCCAGCGCCCTCCCCTTCGATAACTGTTGCAAGAGCTACAGGGTTTCCGTTGTCGATAGCTTCTCGTAGAACGTCAAAAATTGATTCTCCCATCGTTACCAATCCAATGGTTCGATGTACAGATGGATAGTCCCCCCACAAGTTAATCCAACCGCATAGGCCTCATCATCGCTGTAACCAAAAGTTACAATCTTTCTCTCCCCTGACGACAGAATATCTAGAGCTTCTGAAACTACAGCTCCTTCCACGCATCCACCTGAAACTGACCCAGCGACTTCTCCGTCTTCGTTAACAGCCATTGTTGCTCCAGGGTCTCTAGGGCCTGACCCTTCTACCTTGACCACTCTTGCCAACGCAATCCTTTTGTCTGCTTTTTTCCATTTCTCGATATCTTCAAGAATTTCCTTCAAATCAATCTCCTCTATTCAGAAAGCAAGATCGCCAGATCTGCTAATGAGTTCAAACTATGCCCTTCGACAAATCGGTCAACATAAGGTAACGCTGCAGCCATGCCCTGCGCAAGGGGCGCATAGCCTGGAGAAGCCTTCAATGGGTTAACCCAAATAACCTGATGAGCAACTTTTTGCAGGCGATGCATTTGTTCAGACATCACTGAAGAATCTCCTCTGTCCCATCCATCCGAAAGAATAACGACAGTTGCTCCTCTAGCTACTCCCCTTTGGCCCCATTCATTGTTAAACACGCGAAGCGTTTCTCCCAACTTTGTTCCACCAGACCAATCCTGAACAGCATTCGATGTCGCACTAATCGCCCGATCGAGATTCCTCGAAGACAACTCTCGCGTAATGCGCGTCAATCTAGTCCCCAACGTGAAAACTTCCACCTGGCGCCGTCCAACCACTGCTGCCTGAACGAATCTCAACAAAGCTTTGGCATAGACCTCCATTGAACCCGAAACGTCAAGAAGGAAAACCACTCTTCTCTGACGTTCACCAGTTCCGAAGAACTGCTGTCGAATCGGCTCTCCCCCAGTCCTTAATGAACTCTTAATAGTTCGTCGAAGGTCAGGATATTGACTTTTCCTCTTTGTCGGAATTTTTCTTCTCGACGGCCGAACCCCACCAAGTAATTTCATTTTCTTCATGAGTTCATATGCTTCAAGAAGTTCTTCTGACGTGTACAGGCCGAAGTTTTTATTACTGAGAACTTCAGAAGATGAATACTTCAGATTAATAATGTCACTAACGTCCTGAGATTGTTCGGATGAGTTCTCTTCTTCAGCTCTCTGATCATCTGTTACAAGGGCAATTTCCTGAAGGAAAGCTTTACCCTTTCTCTGAACGCCAATTACCCCTTCCCAGAATGTCTCGAAAGCAGAGTCATAAACAGGGATGTCTTCCGGGTCCATTATTAACGATGATCGTCCAGCCCAATAGACACTTTCTCGCTTATCAATACCAATTTTTACGAGTGCTTGCTGAAATACAATGGCCGATCCGATTGGTACGGTAATTCCTAGAGACCGAAGAAGCAGAATAAAGCCCACGGTGAGACGCTCTGGAGCGTCAGCAGCTTTTTCCTTTATCTCAGCCGGCACGTGCTAGTGCTTTCTCTACTAAATCAGGTATGCCATGATCCTGAAGGCGAATTTGATCCTCGCGATATTTTACTAGGGCTCCCATAGTAGAGAGAATCGTTTGTTCATTGATAGTCATCGAACCTAGGCGCCCTAGAGCGACTGCCCAGTCAATACTTTCTGCGACGCCGGGAGGTTTATATAGATCTAGCTCTCGCACCTGCTCAACTGCAGCGGCAACTTGCCGTGCAAACGTTTCGGTAGCTTCAGGGACTCTAGCTCGGATAATCTTTACTTCACGGTCAAACTCTGGATGTTCTACCCAATGGTAAAGGCAGCGACGTTTTAGAGCATCATG
>JAQWQL010000028.1 GCA_029244605.1 Acidimicrobiales bacterium
GAAGCTGAATAGGTTACATATCGAGGCGACAGTTTTTGGAATTGCTTTTGTTCTAGTAGGAATTTACCACTTTATAGATCAGGATTTTTTTGAAGCGATTGTTCCCACCTGGTTTCGATATGCAACGTTCGCAAATCTTGCATCTGGCGGAGCAGAGATTGTCTTGGGCCTCATGCTTATCGTCCCAAAATTTCGTCGCGTAGGGGCATGGGGACTTCTGATCCTATTGGTTGCTGTGTATCCGGCAAATATTGACATGTTTATCAATGATGTTGATGTCCAGACCAATGCTTCGGGTGTAGCAGAGCGCATTGTTGATGCCGAAGGAGTTCGACTTAGGAACTTTATACGACTACCTTTTCAGTTTCTTTTTGTATGGCTGGTGTGGCGGCACACCAGAAAGCAACCCATCAGCATTTCAGGCTCTTAGGCGTCAACAGTTATAACAACGCCACAGCTGGAATTCTCTTTTCGGCGAAGGAACCTGGTTAGCCTTCCAAAGCCGACAATCAACATAAATTGAATTCCGTATTTTTTCTTGACCTCTTTTTCAACACTGCGATATTCATCTCCGTGCGCAATTCGCGCAGTTCCTTGAACCATGTCATGACCCTCAAGTGGTTCGCCACGAGAATTACTTGCAATCAACTCAACAGCTGGTGTGTTCATTATTCGCTTTGCTTTCCATGATGTTGATTCTGTCGTGAAGCCCACTTGCCCCTCCCCTAAATCAACAATCCATACAGGGCAATTCTTTCTTCGTCCATCTTTTGTGAAAGTCGTTAACGCAACGTACTTATTTCCACCAACACTCATATCTACCTCCAAGGCTTGTTCACTTTACTTTGAAAGTGTGCGGTAATAACTTTCTACAGTGGTATTTGTTGCACATGTGCGAGGAAAGTGCACGAAAGAATATCATGGCCTTCATCTCGCAAATCAACTTTGATCGTTCCAGAGTCTGGATCACCAATCCATTTGGCCTGCGTAACTAAAGGCCCTGATCTTCCACCTATCAGATACCTCACATCTAAAGAGGTGACAACACATGGTGTGCCATAATGTGCTTCGGCAAATGTTTGGGCGCTTACCTCACCTATGAGTGTCATGATTGCTCCCTGCACAAACCCACCTGGCCTCCTGACTGCTTCTTTTGGCATCATTGTTATTTTCCCAGTCTCCGCATCAGTGATGATAATCCCAGCTAATTCCTCCACTGGCTGTTCTAATGGAGGCAGTTCTAATGAACCCATACGTTCTCTGACTTTTGCTACATCGGGCTTTGCTTCCCCTTCTCGTAATGGGGTTCTCATGAATGTAATTTGTGCGTGCCCGATAGAAATATCGTTCTCATCGACATACTCCAGTTCTTCAATCATCAAGCGTCTTCCATGTCTAAGGATCGTACTGGTAGCTTCAATGTGTTGTGATACAGGAATCTGTGCACGACGGAATGAAAAGTCAGTCGTGAAAGTCCAGTCTTCAACAAATGATTCAAGTCGCATTCCGACAACAGTGTCAGCAAGAAGCATTAGTGGAGCAATCCGGATAATTCCATGCGACGTCAGGTTCTCATTAACATTTACATGACCTTTAGACGCATCAGCTAAATCCGGTCTTGCTCCCATACGAGCCATGACGCTGAGAAATTCTGAAGGAAATTCAGGTTCTGCCATGTGATAACTAGTTACGGTAGACTGACGTCCCGCTCATAGGGAGGGGGATCAATACGTTTTCCTGGTGTCCAACTGACTGGAAGATGCTTAATTCCGCCAATAAAGTTGGAGCGCAGTCGTTCAGGCTCACCTTCCAGTTTCATATCTGGCATACGAAGCGCAATTTCTTGAAAGATTAGTCGTAATTCTGCTCTAGCTAGGTTTGCACCCAGACAGTAATGAGCACCTCCGCCTCCGAATGCAATGTGATCATTTGGTGTGCGAGTTATATCAAAAGTAAAGGGATCTACAAAAATATCAGAGTCTCGGTTCGCGGAGATATACCAAATAACGACGCGGCTACCTACATCGATTTCGGTACCAAGAAGTTCCGTTGGCGCTGTGGTTGTTCTTCGAAAATGCAAAACCGGAGAAGCCCAGCGAATAATTTCATCAACGGCACTATCAAGATATTTATCAACGTCGCTTTGAAGAAGGTGAAGTTGTTCTGGATGCGATAAAAGCGCATGCATACCGTGGGCTGTCGCGTTACGGGTTGTCTCATTACCAGCAACCGCAAGAAGTAACATAAAGACATCAACTTCAAGGTCCGTAAGGCGATCACCGTCTATCTCTGCATTAATAAGCTTGGTAATGATGTCATCTTGCGGGTTTATTCCACGAGCCATAGCAAGTTCATGAGCGTAGGCATATAACTCCATAGCAGCTACACCTGGATCACCTTCATATTCAGGGTCATCAATTCCGATAAGGTCATTAGACCATTTGAAAAGAAGATGCCGGTCTTCTTGGGGGACCCCCATAATTTCTGCGATCGCTTGGAGGGGAAGTTCTGCAGCGAGATCTTCTACAAAATCCGCTGACCCGGTTTCAATGATATTATCAACAATTAACGTTGTGCGATGAGCAAGGAACTGTTCGAGCAAGCCGATCATCCGAGGAGTAAATCCTTTGCTCACTAACCGACGGTACCGAGTATGTTTCGGCGGGTCGGTATAGAGCATATTGAGACCGCGTTGGTCTACAAAGACGCCATCATCACGATCAATACGGGGATTAGCAATACTAATGCCTCCAACTTCACTCGAATAAAGTTCGTTGTCCCTATTGACGTTTCGTACATCTCTGTGGCGAACAACATTCCAAAACCCTCCCCCATCAGGGTGATCATGCCAAAACAAAGGAGCTTCCTCCCGAAGGACCCGAAACATTTCATGATGCTCCATGCGAACAAACCGATCAGCGTCTAATAGGTCTATGTCTTTAAGGTCCATGCGGATTCCTATCGCATACGAAGGAGATTAACTTTTGCCTGGTGATTTTCTAGTGGGGTTTATGGAAGTCATGTGATTTCAATCTCTATTCTGCTCAAAAGCAACTTTTACATTCTGAAGAACAGCACTAAAGTTTATTAGTAGAGTATTTAATGAAATACATTAACTTAGATTTATCTGTTTAGCAATAGGGGAAAATAAGATGGCTCAGCAAATCAACACAAGTAACGATCCATATATCATTGTTTCTTCCGATTCTCATGCTGGGTTGCAATGTGAAGAGTACCGGCCGTATCTAGACTCTTCCGTGCATAAGGAATTCGATGAATACGTTAATGAACGACACGAAAACCGAAGACTTACAGAAGAAATAAATGGAGAATACGTCGAAGAATGGGAAAGCACTAATGCCGAAGGGCTCCGAGGGGCATATGACCCGGAGGTCCGAGACAAGGAATTAGATGCAGATGGCATATCAGGAGAAATCATTTTCGCGGATGGTGATGCGGTAACAGGAATGGAGTCCCCCCCATTTGGAGCTGGGCTCGCAGCTGGTCAAATTACCGACCCTCGGCTAGCTTTCGCTGGGGCCAAAGCCCACAATCGGTGGCTAGAAGAATTTTGTGCTACGAGTCCTGCCCGACGTGCCGGAGTAGCTTTACTCCCGATAACTCATGGCGTAGATGAAGCTGTAAAAGAAGTTGAAGCTCTAGCGGGCAAACCAGGAATAAAAGGCGTGATGATCCCAACTCTTTGGCATGAAGCCTCCCCGTATGGAAGTGACCATTATGACAAATTTTGGGCAGCGTGCGCAGAAACTGGTCTAGTCGTCCATACACATTCTGGCGAAGCTGACTTTCCTAGCTACGGTGAGAATATAGCTATGTATGTTTCTGAAGTTGCATTTTGGACTCATCGTGCCCTATGGCAACTTCTATTTAGCGGCAAGTTTGATAAATTCCCAGGACTAAAATATTGCGTTGTCGAATGTGGAAGTTGGTGGGTTGGTGACCTTCTATGGAAAGCAGACGTGAACTTCGGTGCTAGCTGGAAAATAAAGAAGATGAGCAGCAGAATGAAAGGCCTACTAACAAAACTTCCCTCTGAGTACTTCGGTGAGAGCGTATTTATCGGTGCTTCTACTATGAGCAGATATGAAATACGGGAAAGAGACCGAAATGGAATCGATGCACTTATGTGGGGAACAGACTACCCACATCCAGAAGGTTCATGGCCAAATACTGCTGAACGTTTAGAAACTGACTTCCAAAATGTTTCCATTGAAGATACCCGCCGGCTCCTCGGACTAAACGCCATTACCTGTTACAACCTTGATACCGACGGATTGAGAGAGGTAGCGGACAGGATAGGTCCAACGCCTGAAGGTTTGAATCAAAATTCTGAGCTGCGAACTAGCCCAACAGCTAAACGTGATGGGCGTTGGTGGTTTGATGAGTACGGAATCGAATGGAAAGGTTCTGAAAGCGGACACTAATGCTCCAGCTCTTCATCGACAAAAGACAAAGGATAGAAATATGACGATAGATGCTCCGAAAACCGATCATCATATTGTTATCTCTGCTGATAGCCATTGTGGGGCTGACTTGCGAGATTACAAACCGTACCTTGAAAAGAAATACCATAACGATTTCGAAGAATGGGCAGATGCCTCAGAAGAAGCCGCTGCAAAACAAGAGGCTTTATTCTCTGGCGCTGGAAGATCACCTCGTAACGTAGGAATAGATGGAGATCCTGAATTAGATGCCGATAGAAATTTTTCTTCTGAACGTAGATTGCAAGAACAACAGGAAGATGGGGTCGTTGGCTTTGTGCTTTTCCCAAATACTCAACCTCCTTTCGCCCCTCAAGCAGCTACCCAATTTGAAGCTCCTCCGTACAGCGACAATTTTGAGCACCGTTGGGCTGGACTAAAAGCACACAACCGGTGGTTGAAAGACTTTGTTGATCAAGCACCAACACAACGTGCGGGAATAGCCCAAATCTTTCTAGGAGATGTACAAGGATCAGTTGAAGAAATTGAATGGGCCGCAGAAAATGGGCTTCGTGGTGGCATCCTAGTTCCAGGGGCACCTCCTGATTCACCGTTCGAACCACTCTACTCTGCAAGCTATGAACCAATTTGGGCTGCCGCCGCCGCAAACAATATGACATTGAACCATCATGCTGGGGGTGCAACTCCTAATTTCGGCAATCATTTCCCATCATCGTTAGCGGTCTTCATGCTTGAAGTCTCTTGGTGGTCTCAAAGGGCATTATGGCATCTAATATTTTCTGGAGTATTTGAACGTCACCCTTCGCTCCAGTGGATTAATACTGAAACTGGTACAGCTTGGGTACCAGACACATTAAAGAAACTTGATTCGTTCTATCACCGTATGAAATATTCAAAATATGGATCTGAGTCGATCTTTGGGGGGATGGCAGTAGAACATTTAAGCTTAACTCCAAGCGAATATTGGAAACGCCAGTGCCATGTTGGCGCTAGCTTTCTTCGTCCAGCTGAAGCACCATTATGTGAAAGCATCGGCATAGATAACATTCTTTGGGGATCTGATTATCCACATATAGAAGGGTCCCACCCCCATACACGCGAGCACCTACGACTTACTTTCTCTGATATGCCTCAGGACCATATTGTGAAATTGTTGACAACAAATGTCGCGAGAGTATACGGATTCGACCTTGACGCACTCAAACCTTTAGCAGAACAGTTTTGTCCGACGAAAAAGGAAGTCTCAACTTATATTCCTTATTCTGAAATTCCGGAAACAGCTAAAGGCTGCCCGGGAATGAATCCGCTAAATCAAATCCAAGAGGTTGCATAATGGAAAAAACTTTGGAAACTATCAATATTGAGGGCTCATTAGCCGTTGTGACAGGAGGAGCGAACGGTATTGGAAAGGGAATTGTGAAAGCGCTGCTTTCTCGTGGAGCATCTGTAGTGATCGCCGATATCGAAGAGCCTATTCTGGCTGAGACAGTAAACGAGCTTTCTCCACTTGGCCCCATAGATAGTTTCGTTACTGACGTATCTGATGAAACTTCAGTTGAAGCCCTATCACAATATGTTTTCGATACTCATGGGAAATGTAATCTCTTGTTCAATAATGCTGGTGTTGGATCAGGAGGAGGTGGCAAAGCTTGGCAAAATGAACCAAATGACTGGAAATGGTGTTTCGGTGTCAATGTTTTTGGAACAGCGCATGGAGTTATATCGTTTGTTCCGAAAATGATCGAATCTGGAGAACCCGGCCATGTAATTAATACTTCTTCGGGAGATGGTGGCTTCGCTCCTGTACCTATGGCTTCAGTATATGCTTCAAGCAAAGCAGCGGTAAGTTGTTTCACTGAGGCTTTAAATCATCAACTGATGAGCGAAACAGAAAATATGGGAGCTTCTGTTTTCTATCCATCTGGTGGTCTTATGAACACAGGCCTTTTCACTTCGCAACGTAATCGGCCTGAGGAACTTCAAAGGGTAAGAGGTGGAACAGGTCGAAAATCTATGTCTTTTGATGAGCTGAAGGACTTACTCGAAAAGGCAGGTCGTGATATCAAAGTAGCTGACCTTGATGAACTCGGCGCCTTTGTCGTTCAGGCGGTGCATGAACGCAGATTTATCATTGGACGAGACCTTGATGATACAGTCGACCTTCTGCATAGACGCGCTGACGCTATTGCTGCCTTTCAATGTCCGCCACACCATGACATGGGCTTGTAAGTTCTCTACAAATTTACTCTGTAGGGTTATCACCCGAAGAAGCAGAAGTATCTCCAGCGGTCAGTGTCTTTGTTTTCAAAGATTGTGTTGCCAACGGTCGGCCTTTAAAGCCAATTACCCAACCAATCCAACCTAGAATCGCTCCAACAAAGATATCTAGCCACCAGTGATTCGCTGTGACGACAACAACAATGGTGGTTATTACCGGATGCAAAATAATGAGGCAGCGATACCGGTTCTTCGCGATAGATAACACTGCAAGAGCAAGTAAGAGCGCCCATCCAACATGTAATGAAGGCATCGCTGCAAACTGGTTCGCTGCTTTGGCTATTCCCAGCTTGTAAGGATCCGGTCCGAATACTTTTGCAGTATCAACAAATCCTGAAATTTCCGTAAGTCTAGGCGGCGCAAGTGGAAACGCGAGATGAATGATAAGCCCAATAGCTGTTGTACTTATCAAAGCAAATCTAATTTTGGCCATCCATTCTCGTTTTCTGAACATCGCCCAGAGAAGAAAGATAATCATCGAAGGAAAATGCATCGCAAAATAGAAAACATTTGCTACTTGAACGACCCAATCAACATCAAGTATTTGTTTTTGGAGAACTGACTCGCTGGGAAGCCCTATTCGTTCCTGAAAATCAACCACTTTGACAGCGTTCTCTTGGGCGAGCTGAAAGGACCCAGAAGTTAATCGACGGACCGCCGAATAGCCCAGCCAAAGCAATCCGAATGCAACGACATTAAAAAAAATAGATATACGTAAACTCGGGCGTCTACATAAAGTTACTATCTTATTTATTTTTGGTATTACTGCTTCCATAAACTGGCCCATCGATAGCCCCCCGGCGACCTTCTTCTTATTCTAAATCATCGCGCCGAAAAAATGAACCTAGTAAAGAAGAATGTAGGGAATGGTGTATCTTGCTGACCACAACTAATCTTTGGTTGAGGTCGACCATGTCATTCACTCCAAACCTTTCCCATATCCATGAAGATGACGATGAAATTAGGTCAATCCTCAGTGCTTCAGGGACGGAACTGCCTCCACTTCTCCCCGCTCTTGCTTATGCATTAGGTGATTTAACTTTGCTGGATGAAGATCTCTGGCTTGACCCTGCTAAGTCACTTGAAGAGCAAGGAGGGTGGACTTTAGAACAACAAGAACTTTGCCGAGAAATTGCCTTGGAAGGAATTAGACGTCTTCGAGCAGGAGAATCTAGACACTCTGATTTCACCGATAAAGACCTTCACACGATTATGTCTTGGGCTTGCGGAACAACACTTGATGGAGCATATTTAGAAATGTTGCGTGAAGAACTCGCCCCTGAGAATAGAGACTTAAGAGCTCCGAACTGGTCTAGAAAAGATTTCTCAACGAATCGAGATTTCACAGTAGCGATAATCGGCGCAGGCATGTCTGGAATCCTTGCTGCCTACAGGCTGAAACAAGCTGGAATAGATTTTGTCATCTTCGAAAAAAATTCTGGCATCGGAGGAACATGGTTAGAAAATACGTATCCGGGTTGTCGCGTAGATGTATCAAACCATGTGTACTGCTACTCCTTTATGCAAAAGCACGACTGGCCTCACTTTCATTCAACTCAGGAAGTTCTTCTCCAGTACTTCAATGAATGCGCCGACCACTTTAATATTCGAGACAATATACGTTTTTCAACAGAGGTTTCCTCAGCTGTGTGGGAAGAGGCTTCAGGACAATGGGACTTAGAGCTTGAATCTGAAAACGGGGAAGAAGTTTTTCATTGCAATAGTATTATTAGCGCCGTAGGCCAACTCAACCGTCCGGCTTACCCTCAAATAGCTGGTAGGGAGTTATTTAAAGGACCTTCTTGGCACTCTGCCCGATGGAACCATGAAGAAAAACTCGAAGATAAAAATATTGCGGTAATCGGGACTGGTTGCAGCGCTATCCAATTCATTCCTCGTGTCGCTGAACAAGCATCATCAACAACGATATTTCAGCGAACACCTAACTGGTTAATGCCTAGACCCCAGTATCAACAAGAGCTTCCAGAAAACTTGCTTTGGTGCTTTGACCACATTCCCTTCTACAACAACTGGTTCCGACTTCATCTATTCTGGAGGAGCCATGAAGGGCTATTGCCTCGTCTTGAAATTGATCCAGAATGGGATAGCAGTGAGGATAATTCAATAAGCGCGAGTAACCATGAGTTAGGTTTTATGCTGCGTCTTTATTTAGAAAGCGAGTTTAGCGATACCCCAGAACTTTTAGAAAAAGTAATTCCCGATTACACAATGGGGGCTAAGCGATTTGTAATTGATGATGGCTTATGGGCCACTACTCTAAAACGACCAGACGTTGACTTGTGCACCGATCAAATAGCAGAAATCACTGAAGAAGGGATAGTCACAGAGAACGGTAATTTACATAAAGTAGACGCGATCATTTACGGGACCGGCTTTAAAGCATCCGAATTTTTAACTCCAATGAAAATAGTGGGGCGACAAGGGTTAGATCTCCATGAACAGTGGGATGGTGTAGCCCAGGCATACCTCGGGATCGTTAGCCCAAATTTTCCAAACCTTTTCTTTATGTATGGCCCAAATACAAATATCGTAATTAATGGGAGCATAATTTATTTTTCTGAATGCGAAGCCCACTACATTACGCGCTACATCCGCTATCTCTTAGAGCATGACATCACAGCTCTTGATGTGAAGAAAGAAGTGCATGATGAATATAACGTACGTCTCGATGAAGGCAACGCCCAAATGGCGTGGGGGACCTCATCAGTAAATAGTTGGTACAAAAATGCCGATGGACAAATAACACAGAATTGGCCGTTCTCTCTTTTGGAATATTGGGAGCAAACTCGAGAAATTAACCCCAACGACTACATCGAGTTACAATAACGCTCAGCGTCGGTTACCAATAGGTATCAAAAATCCGGAGAGATTCCCATGAATGCAACTCAAATAAATATAGATTTCATAGCTAAAGGGACAGGGTTACCTATTGTTTATACCCATGGGTGGGCTGATGACAGGACAGCGTGGGATGGAGTTATCGAATCGCTAGGTAACGATAGTAGAAGCATCGCTTGGAGTATCCGGGGGCATGGTGATTCGGACGCTCCTCCGCCGGGAAACTACACCAGGACACATACGCTGGGTGATTTATCCAAAATCGTTGACATGGAAGATGACCAAGTTGTATTAGTAGGTCACTCTCTAGGTGGTTACCTTTCTTTGGCTTTTTGCCTTCTGTACCCCGACCGAGTTAAAGCACTGATTTTAGTCGCTGCTGGGCCCGGATTTAGGAAAGAAGAAACACGAGAGCAATGGAATTCGTCTGTTCGAGATTCAGCAAAAAAAATGGATATCCCTGAAGGAAGTGAAGAGGCCGCCCTACACGTGGACTCTTGGGTTCTTGACTCTCTCGGGGAAATAGCTGTTCCCGTGTTGGTGATCGTAGGGGAAAAAGACAAACGATTTTCTGCGTCAATGGCAGTATTTGAAAAATACTTAGATGTCCGGTCATCAGTTGTTGTTCCGGAAGCTGGACATTCCGTTCACCGAAAAGATCCAACTGCAGTCGCAAAAGCTATTCAAGACTTTCTCTCTGATATCAGCTAGCAAGTTATAGCTCTTCGAGCTGGTTTCATCAAATATCTCCTTGTAAGGTCTCGCATATATAGAAATTTCTGATAATTGGGGGAAGTGTGGCTGGGCCGTTAGAAGGAATCAAAATAATTGATGTGTCAGCAGTGATTTCAGGGCCTATGGCGTGTCAGGTATTGGCTGACCTCGGTGCTGATGTAATAAAGATCGAACCATTGGAAATAGGGGACATCACGAGAATCGGCGGGTATCGGGTTGGAGATATTTCAGCGATCTTTGCTTCTGCGAATCGTGGGAAACGTTCCGTGGCCCTTGACCTCTCGCAAGAAGAAGGCGTATCAGTTTTTAAAGAAATCGCTGCTACTGCCGATGTTCTTGTGCAAAACTTTCGGCCCGGAGCTGTTGATCGAATGGGAATAGGCCCAGACGAAATGCTCAAATTAAACCCTGAACTTATCTATGTTTCTATCTCCGGATTTGGGCCAGATGGACCTTATAGAGACTGGCGGG
>JAQWQL010000037.1 GCA_029244605.1 Acidimicrobiales bacterium
GTATGTGACCGGAGAACTGACTCATGGTGACCATGAACGTAGACATCGTCGCTCATGAAACCTTAAAAACCCAGAAGAATCCGTTAGAGGTTGAGTTCATCGATATGTCCATGCCATGCAAGCTGTCCACCATCAATAGGAATATATGCTCCGTTGATGAAGCCAGATTCTGGACTCGCCAAGAAACAGACAAGTTCAGCGACCTCTTCGGGGTATCCAAGACGGGGGATCAATCCCTTCCCCGTCATACTCTTCTCAAACGCAACAGGGTCATCAGCTTGCTTTACAAATTCTGTGACCATGGAAGTAGCGATAGCGGTAGGGCCATAACAGTTCACTCGAATTCCATGCTTTGCCAAATCAACAGCAAGATTCTGCGTTTGAAGTCGGATGCCGCCCTTCGATGTGCCATAAGCGATACACAATGGGTACGCGGAAACTGAACCAACAGACCCAGCATTAATGATCGATGGAAGCTCGCTGTCTTTTAAATAGGGCAACGCATATTTCGAGCACAACCACGGCCCTATGGCATTTACTTCCAGCACTTTTCGAAATGTATCAACAGACATATTTTCAAGGTCACACATTGATGGATCAGCAATCCCTGTTTCATGGATACCGGCATTGTTATGCATGACGTCAATGCCTCCTAACTCATTCGCTGCTTGCGCCATAAGGGCTTCGACATCTTCAGGTGAAGTCACATCACAGTGCACATAGTGAGCGTTCCCACCATTGTCTCGAATTCCAGCTGCAACGGCCTCCCCAGCTTCATCTGTGATATCAGCTATCACAACGCTGGCTCCTTTACTTGCTGCTACTTGTGCTGTGGCTTCACCAATACCAGTTGCACCGCCAGTAATAACGAACCGTAAACCTTCTACTCCCATAACGACCCCTAACCATTGAAAACATTATTCAGCCTATAGCGACACTAAAATCCGGTCAATTTCGGACTTTCATACACATGTACAAATATCGAGGAGAAACGGCGGGACCTGCGCGCACTTCTTCGTCCTGATGCTCTAAAGTATGTCTGTGAGTTTCTCCCGAAAAAAAGCGATCGCTGCCTTATCGACCTTATTGCTTTTCGCATCGTTAGCTTGTGGCGGCGGTGATTCTTGTGATGACGAGAAGCTCACAGATGCAGAACTTACTAAAGATGATGTAGTTCTAGTTGAAGACCTGCCAGAAGAGACCGAAACCCCAACAGAAGAGCCGCTTCAAACACCCTCCCCGACGCCTGAGAAAACTGAGCCAACCCCAACAACGGAACCTTCACCGGAGCCCACCGTTACCCCAACACCCGAACCGACTCCTGAAAGCGGGCCTACTCCAACGCCGATATCAGAAAGCGATATTGTCACAATCCTTATTGACACATACTCATGGGGACAAAGCCAGAAAGCTCAAACTTTGCAAGAAACTTTAGGCTTAACAGCTGACGGATTTTATGGATCAGGAACCAGGGCAGCTCACCTTGCAGAGCTTCAAAGTAGAGGATTAAGCACTGCTGGAGTCCCAGACGTACCTACATCGCCTACGCCGGGTACGAATCCAACACCCACCCCATCCACTCCATCACCCACACCAACTCCAACACCAACACCAACACCCGGGACGAGCTACACCCCAGTATCGATAACCCAAACTACACCCTCATGTGCCAATGTTGAGTTTGACTGGAGTAATCCCGACAGCGCCCCTGACTCATGGCAGGTGAAACTTGATGTCCGAGCTAACGTGGGATCTGGAAACCCCCCATCGTCTTTGTGGGTATCAAAAATACACACAGCATCTGCGGGTGCTACTAGCGAAACGTTCACTTCTCAAGAATTCCATGGCCAAAATACTTGGGTAACGCTCTGGGGCAACGGGGCTCCCTATACGCTCACGGTCTCTAGAGTAGATGGTGGAGTCGTCAGTACCCCAAGAACCTCTTCAGGTTTAATGTGGGATGACTGTTAAAAATTAGCCAGTTGGATTCTGCAAAAAACCTAGAAGCATTTGATTGAGTTGGTCGGCCATTTCGAGTTTTCCTGAGCCGACGCAAGTCTTCATCTTATGGGTTGGCTGTAAAAAAGTCTTCAAGTAATGGAACGTAGTGGTCTAGCGGATTCGATTTATAGGAAGGATCAAACGCCGGAGCATCGTAGAGAGAGCAAAATTCTTCACAATAATCATAGTGCTCATGCCCATCAAACTCATCTCGTGCATTGCGATCTCCTCCTAGGTAGTGCCAGAAGTAATAGCCTTGAAAAATTCCATGGTGCTGGACCATCCAATGATTAGCTTCCGAAACAAAAGGCTTAAGGATCGCCGCAGCAAGATCAGGGTGGTTATGGGGGGTAAGGATGTCTCCAACATCATGAATGAGAGCACAAACAATATACTCATCATCCCTGCCATCACGTTCAGCCCGAGTTGCCGTTTGAACGCTGTGCTCGAGCCTGTCGACTGGGAAGCCTCCATAGTCGTTACGAAGCAATTCCAACTGTTGGAGTACTCGAGCAGGTAACGAATCAGTCAGAGCTCCACGTTGGGACATGATAAGTTCCCAGTCTTCTCTCGTTGATTCTTGAAATGAAGTGAAATTTGCTCTTGGTTGCGTAATCGAATCTGTCATAGTTTCCTTTCTAATCTGAGTTTTCTGATCCGACATCAGAATTCTTTTTAGGGTCGGGTACCCCTTCCCGTGTTCCTTCATGGTGTTCGACGAATTCGATAAGATAGCCATCGAAATCTTTTACAAATGCAATAGTAACTGGCCATCGCTCTAACTTCATTGGTTCGGTAACCGATTCGCAGCCAGCGGCAATCGCTCGATCGAAAAGCCGCTGGCAATCAGATGTATTGACGTAAATTTTCCACATCGCTGTTCCCATATCTATGGGGGCATCATTGTCAAGATGCTGGGCGAGTTGGATTCGAGAACCTCCCTGTTCAGCTTGCAACACTGCTTCTAGAACTCCTGGAATTTCAGTCCGATGCTGCAATGGAAGCTCGCATACCCCTTCCCAAAATTCGAGTGCTTTATCGATGTCTCGAACGTTGATGCAATATTGTCCAAGTATCTGCGTCATAACTTCCCCTAATCTCAACTCTACATTGTGGGCTCTAATGTGGGCAATGTCGGGTCATTGTTTTACTCTGAGTATCTAATGACTGGATCTAACCACCGTTCGATTTCAGCCACAGGTATTTTTTTCCGAATGGCATAGTCGTCAACCTGATCTCGGTCTATTCTCCTTACGCCGAAGTATCTGCTATCTGGGTGAGCGAAGTACAGTCCAGATACTGAGGCTCCAGGATCCATCATGTAGGTCTCGCTTAATTTGACTTCTATAGATTCAGTTGCGTTGAGAAGTGAGAATATAGTTCCTTTTTCAGTGTGATCGGGGCATGCTGGATATCCAGGAGCTGGACGAATTCCTTGATATCGTTCTCTAATAAGTTCTTCATTTGTGAACTGGATTCTCTGATATCCCCAGTAATCGCTGCGAACCTTATGATGAAGGTATTCAGCGCATGCTTCAGCAAGCCGGTCAGCAAGAGCTTGAAGCATGATTGCCCGATAATCATCCCCAGCAGCCGAAAATTTCTTACAGCGTCGTTCGATTTCATGACCGGTGCTCACCACAAAAGCACCGATATGATCATTGACTCCATTGTTAGCAGGAGCAATGAAATCCGAAAGTGCGAAATGAGGCCGACTGTCGCTATGGCGAACTTGTTGACGGAGTGTGTGAAGTGCAGCTATCTGCTCGACTTTACCTTCATCTGCAAATACAAAGATATCATCGCCAATAGTGTGTGCTGGCCAGAAACCAATTACAGCGCGAGGAGTAATCCATCGTTCTGAAATAATCTTATTAAGCATTTCCTGACCATCGGTCAAGAGGTCGTTAGCAGCGGCCCCGATTATTTCATCTTCAAGGATGCGGGGGTAGCTGCCAGTTAGATCCCAAGTGCGGAAAAAAGGTGTCCAATCTATGAAGTCGGTTAGGTGCTTCACATCGATATCTGAAATAACTCTCGAGCCGATGAATGATGGTCTGCACATGCCCTTGTAAGGAAAGTCTAATTGGGCAGCGTTTCTCCTGGCGTCTTCTAGGCCAATCGATTGTGAGATTTTCTGCCGATCGTGAGCAGATCGAATAGTTTCGTACTCTTTCGTAATCTCTTCTTTGAAGTCTGTCGTCCCGTCCAGTAGACGGGCGACAACGCCCACGGCTCGGGAGGCATCATTAACGTGAACGACACTATTTTCATACGCTGGGTCTATTTTGAGTGCGGTATGGAGCTGGCTAGTAGTAGCTCCACCAATTAGCAGGGGGATAGTTAAATTTTCAACTTCCATACGTTCCGCAAGATAAATCATCTCGCCGAGGCTAGGCGTGATAAGGCCAGATATTCCTACGACATCTACTTTCCCCTCTTTGGCTTTATTGATTATTTCTTCAGCGGGGACCATCACACCGAGATCTATAACTTCATAATTATTGCACCGTAAAACAACTCCAACAATATTTTTTCCGATGTCGTGCACGTCTCCTCGTGCAGTAGCTAGAAGGATTTTTCCGGCATTTCTTCTTTCTCCTCCTCCCTCTTCTTCTATAAACGGCTCTAGGTATCCGACGGCTTTCTTCATTGCCCTAGCGCTTTTAACAACTTGTGGGAGGAACATCTTTCCAGAACCAAAATGGTCACCAACGATATTCATTCCTTCCATCAAAGGTCCTTCAATAACTTCCACGGCAGTTGAAAATAGTGATCTACCTATTTCGGTATCTTCGATAATGAATTCATCAATACCTTGAACGATTGAGTGAATAAGCCGGTCGACTGTGTCGAGGTCGCGCCATGAGCTTCCTAGTTCTTTTACTAGGAAGGAATCTTGGGAACTCTGCGCAGCCGAAAGAAGCTTGGAGCCAGCATCATTTGAGCGATTGAAAAGCACGTCTTCGATCGTTTTACGTAAATCTTCAGGAATGTCCTCATAGATCGGTAGTCTGCCTGCATTAACTATCGCCATGCTGAGCCCAGCTTTGACAGCGTGAAACAGAAATACTGTGTGCATTGCTTCGCGTAAAGAGTCATTTCCACGAAACGAGAATGAAAGGTTGCTTACTCCGCCGCAGATTTGTGCTTTTGGACATAGGGCGCGAAGTTGTGTGACTGCTTCAATGAAGTCTTTCCCGTAGTTGTCATGTTCGCTGATTCCTGTTGCTATCGCAAAAATGTTGGGGTCGATAATAATGTCTTCTGCTGGGAAATTTGCTTTAGAGATTAAAAGGTCGTACGCCCTTTCGGAAATTTCAATTTTCCTTTTGAGGGTATCTGCTTGCCCGTTTTCATCGAATGCCATAATGATTACAGCTGCTCCGTATTGGCGGGCAAGACGAGCTTTGGACAGAAAAGAATCTTCGCCATCTTTCAGACTGATTGAATTCACTACCGCTTTACCTTGGATTTGCTGAAGTCCGGCTTCGATAATTGACCATTCCGATGAATCAACCATTATTGGTATCTTCGCAATCTCTGGTTCAGTTGCGATGTAGCGCAAGAAAGTAACCATAGCCTTTTCCGAATCTAACATGGCATCGTCCATATTGACATCTAAAATTTGAGCTCCGTTTTGAACTTGTTCGCGAGCTATAGCAACAGCAGCAGAGAAATCACCGTTCTTTATGAGATTTGCGAATTTCCTTGATCCTGTAACGTTGGTTCGCTCTCCGACATTGATAAGTAAGCTGTCTGGGCTGATTGTTGTGGGTTCCAAACCAGATAGTCTTGTTCTGGCTGGTAAGTCTGGCACTGCCCTAGGAGAGAGGCCAGAGACGCAGTTAGCGATTGCTTCGATGTGAAGGGATGTGGTTCCGCAACATCCCCCAACGATATTAACAATGCCATTTTCTGCAAGCTCTTGAAGGATAGAAGCTGTGTATTCTGGGCTTTCATCATATTGTCCATAAGCGTTCGGAAGCCCTGCATTGGGGTATATGCATATCGGGGAGCTAGCAACTCGAGCTAGTTCCATTATTGGGCCTTTCAGATCTTTAGCTCCTAAGGCGCAATTGAACCCAACAGCTAACGGTTCCATGTGCTCAACAGAATTCCAGAAGGCTTCAGGAGTTTGTCCTGTTAGCGTCCGTCCGCTTAGGTCGGTAATAGTTCCAGATATGATTACCCCTATAGAAGATTTAGATTGGTTTCTGTAATCGGCAATTGCGTAGTAGGCGGCTTTAGCATTCAGCGTGTCAAAAGCTGTCTCAATAAGAAGTAGATCAACTCCTCCCTCTACTAGTCCTTTGACAGCTTCGCTATAGGCGTGCACAAGGTCAGTAAAGGAAACGCTTCGTTTCTCTGGCCGATCTATATCAGGGGATAGGCTTGCTGTAGCATTGGTAGGTCCCAAGGACCCTGCGACCCACTGCATGCCAGGGAATTGATCTACAGCTGAGCGCGCAAGCTGAGCAGATACTTTATTTAGTTCGTATGTGACGCTCTCAAGGCCATAGTCCCTTTGGGATATAGCATTTGAATTAAATGTATTTGTAGTGACAATGTCAGCCCCTGCCTCAAGGAAAGATTGATGGATAGATGCAATTATTTCGGGTGCTGTCAGGCTCAAAATATCATTGTTGCCTTTAAGGTCATTTGGGCGGCTTTCGAAACGCTCGTTGGTGAATACCTCAGGAGAAAGTTCCAAAGCTTGGATACTTGTTCCCATAGCCCCATCAAAGACCAAGATACGCTCACTAAGCGCCTTTTGGAATGCTACATTTCGCTCAGAAGGTGAAATAGTCATGGATTAGCAGAGCTTATTTCTAGATCGTATTCCTTCTCGAGTGTTTCACAGATTGAGGCGATCAGGCCAAGTTGGTTCAGGGTGTAGAAATGGAACATCCGCACCCCGTTCTCTATTAGCTGAGA
>JAQWQL010000073.1 GCA_029244605.1 Acidimicrobiales bacterium
GTATCCAAGCAATAAGATCTGCATTAATTACATTGAAATTAATTCGGCTGCCACTTCCTCCGAAGAGATCCCAGCCCCTTCCTAAGGGATCTGACAAATGAAAAACAAAGGTTTGACTTTCGTCAATAGCTAACTGAAGGTAATGGGCCAGGGTATATCCAAAGACTATGGGCACCAGAGAAGGGGCAAAAACCTTAGCTAAATGCTTTGGTTTTTGGCCAGTTAGATTTGCCATAAACCTTACCGAGATGAGAAATAGTAATGTAATAATCCCTATCGAATCAACAAGGCCAAATAGCCTGATGGCTGCATTCGCCCAATCAGACTTTCTTCCGACAAGATCTCTCCACATTTCTGACTCGCCAAATCCATCAAAGGTAACTCCTCCTAACACAATCATCAGTGTCGCTACCTCCGCTCCAGTAAATCTGTAAGTTGATAGCCCACTAAGCGGCACTCTGAAACTAACCGACTTCTTCTCAATGTTCACTGGAGCCATTTTCGCTAACAATCGAAAATGAACTGCGAAAGTATCACCGACCATCAGCCAGTCACGGCCCCAAAGGAACACTCCGGCAAGAAGGCAAGATGTATAGATCAACATACCCAGCGAAAGAAATAGCGGTGAATCCCCATTCGGATGAATCAACTCGAAAAACAAAAAACACAAAGCCCCCAATGGCGCCATCCAATGACTCCATGAAGGACTTTCAGCATTTTTAGTCAAACCCCATCTCTCTAATAGGAGGGCTATGGTGTCAAATGGGCTTAGGACCCTCCAAATGTCTCCTAGGAAACAAACAAGAATTTGTAAGGTAACCCAAAAAATTACGTAGAGGGTTACTGGGTTTAAATTCTGCCCTGAGTCATTAGTTCCAAAGAGCCCAGCTATTAGAACTAACAGAAATAACCCCAACGAGACGGTCCGAAAAACTGGCTCACCGGCTTTAAGAAGTTTGGTTAAAGAGACAGAAACCTTTCCTTTCTGCAAGTAGGAAAGTTTCGGTTGTCGCCACGAAACCCCTAATGCAAGAAAAGAAATTACTAATGCCGCTATCCCAGCCCACGCAAATTGCCATAAGGGAATTGGCAGGTCACCTCGAGACCCTAAACCATGCCCAAGGGCATTAAGAAACATTAATCCGCCAAAAGTTCAATAATGAATGCCCCTGAGTTCTCAAATTCAACTTCAAAGATTCCTGCAGTTTCCATGGTAAAGCTAAGATAATTTGTGGAGCTACTTGAGGAAATCACACCCATAAAGTCAACTCCATGGACATGTATGAATTCATCAACATCTGAGACGACTGCGAATGCAATCCGGTCGCCAATTGAGCTTGAAACACGATTTGCAGGTGCAGTCACTTCCCCATCGCGAAATTCAATTTCAATTAGCACATCAGCCTGATCAGGAGAAATTACCTTCATCATATTTGAGTTCCCGTGGTGATGGTCATGATCATGGCCATGGTGCGTGGATTCCTTATCGGTAACATGTGCCGACCCGTCATCATGGTCGTGATCGTCTCCAGTCAACCTCATCCACTCTGCATGGTCGCTGCAAGGCATGTACCATGTCTTCCCATCTATTAGGTGCTCATGAGCACCTGAACAACCTAACTCTGTTGCGCGGTTTTCGGCATCATCCGCTTGAAGAAACATGCCATCATCCGCGTCGGCATTTTTCGTCCCAGACGAAGCTACAGGATTCTCGGAAGACCCAGCGCAAGCCGAAATAGCATTACAAAGAAGAAGAGAAGTTGCGATAATGCTGATCGACGTTTTGGAGAATTTCATCTTTCCCCTGTAAGCGAAATCTTTGGGTGATGTTCTAGTAGCATTATTTAGTTCAATATTGTCTTCTTAAATTTTGTGGGCCGGGGAGGATTTGAACCTCCGAAGGCTAACGCCGACGGGTTTACAGCCCGTTCCCTTTGGCCACTCGGGCACCGACCCTGAACTGGTGATACTAGCGTTAGTCTAACGAGATACCACCCATAGTGACCAGACAAAAGACTGAGTAACCGTTTTAAATACATAAAAGTTACTTTCAGAAAGAGTAGGGAACATGAAGCTGGGGAATTAGGATTTGAGCTAGCATTTGAATTCCCTTACTGAGGAGGCTGGAAATGCCATCGTTCGATGTCACATCGATTGTTGATATGCAAGAAGTGAGAAACGCAACTGATCAAGCTTCGAGAGAAATTAGTCAAAGATACGACTTTAAAGGATCTGATAGTTCAATAGAGCTCTCAGAAGAACATATAACGATTGAGTCATCATCCGATGATCGACTCAATGCGCTTCGAACCGTTTTAGAAGAGAAGCTAGTTCGGCGGAAAATTTCATTGAAAGCCGTCGAATATCTCACTGCAGAAGACTCTGCTGGGGGGAGAAGAAGGCAGATAGTAGTTTTAACTTCTGGAATCAACTCAGAAAAAGCTAAGGAAATAAACAAGTTTATAAAAGCTCTCGGTTTCAAAGGACTTCAATCTCAAACACAAGGAGAGCAAGTACGAGTCACCGGTAAGAAACGCGATGACTTACAATCTGCGATCGGCAAACTGAAAGAGGGCGACTTTGGCATCCCAATACAGTGCGGGAATTTTCGGGATTGAACCAACTGTGAATAAAATCCTTATGATCGATGGACGCACTGATGCCTAATTGGACATGGAGTACCACAATAAATGAGGGCGATGACGTGGTTATCTTTGACCTTGATGGGGTCATAAGTGATGCTTCTCATCGCCAGCATTATTTACGAGATGAGGAGAAAGATTGGAATGGGTTCTTTTCTGCATGCACAGAGGATCCACCCATCATTTCCGGCGTCAAACTCATAAACCTTCTTAATGAGTCTCATAAAACCATAATTCTTACTGCTCGCCCAGATTCTGTGCAATCAGAAACTATTGATTGGCTTAGAAAACACGGGGTTGTTTGGGATGCATTGATTATGAGATCAAATGATGATCACCAACAATCGTCAAAAATGAAACTGTCTGCTCTAAACCAGATCATCGACGCTGGATATGTTCCAATACTGGTCTTTGATGATGACCCAAAGAACATCAATATGTTTTTGGAACATGAGGTTCCTGCGATCTCCGTTCATAGTGGTTACTACGCTTAACTTACGAGATCGTCGAATTACGTCTGGCAGATTATAATTAGACTGTCTAGCTTAAGGGATTTGACTTTACCAAAAGATGCTTTCAAGTAACATGAACATCTTGGAGGAACGAATGGCAACGGTAATGAGAAAAACAAACATTTCATGTTCGCATACCGAAGCGTGGGAGGTTTTATCAGCCTTTGGTGAAATCTCAGGTTGGGCTACGAATGTTTCTCATTCATGCCTGCTATCTCACCAGCAAGAAGGGGTGGGTGCATGCCGAAGAATACAAACTGGAAAGTCTTCGGTAACCGAGCATGTTACGAAGTGGGAAAATTCAAGGTATTTGGCATACGAAATACGAGGACTGCCTCCGGTATTCAAAAAAATTACAAATTCATGGACGCTAGAACCCAGTGAAGTCGGTGTTCAGCTATCGCTAACCGTTGAGATTCTTCCTATTCGACGACTTGCTACTCCGATCGCAGGCATAGCTTCCCTAATCTTTGGAAGAATTAATTCCGGCATGCTCAAAGATCTAAAGAATCTTCTAGAGATGAGAGAACCCTTAAAGGAGCTTGAACGACAAATATCGCTTCTTCACTTGAAAATTGATGAAATGGAATCTCGGCATGAGTAGCTCATACAAACCTGATGTCATCGTTTTTATGACTGACGAAGAAAGGGCGATTCCATCTTACGAAGCTCCGGAAGTTCTGGAGTGGCGCAATAAGGCCCTAACAGGCCGAAACTGGTTTAGAGATAATGGTGTAAGTTTTAATCGACACTATACAGGATCCTTGGCATGCGTCCCTAGCCGGCCGACACTTTTTACCGGGCAGTTTCCTGATGTCCATGGAGTAACTCAAACAGATGGTTTAGGGAAAGATGCTGATGACTCGCGGATGAGATGGCTGACTTCTAGGGAGGTACCTACGCTTGGTCATTGGTTTAGGGCTGCAGGGTATGACACTCATTACGATGGGAAATGGCATATCAGCCACGCCGACCTTATAGATGAGTCGACGGGACAGCCGCTAGCTACAAATACTTCGGACGGAACTATTATCCAAGATGCGGTTGAACGGTACCTTGAAATAAACCCTCTCAATGAATACGGATTTTCAGGCTGGGTTGGTCCTGAACCTCATGGAGGGCTGCTTGGAAATTCAGGTATTATTCGTGATCCCCTTATCGCCGACAGAACTGTTCAATGGCTTGAAGATAGGTATAGAAGACGCAATCAAGGCGATAGTGATGCTCTAAAACCTTTTTTGTTAGTTGTAAGTTTTGTGAACCCTCACGACATTGTTCTTCTGCCTCTTTATATGCGCAGACCTGAAAATAACCCCTATTCCCCTTCTGACATTGATCCTCCCGATATACCGAAACCACCTACTCGGTATGAAGATTTGTCTTCAAAACCTGCAGCCCAAATTGCTTACAAACATTCTTACTACTCGGGGTATGGGATTCAAAGAGCCGTGCAAAGGATCTACGAGAGTAACGAACAGGAATACAGAAACCTTTATTATCGAATGCATTTAGAAGTGGATAACCCCCTTGATATGGTCCGGAAAGCTGTCATCTCTGATGGCTCGCGAGAGAAAATAATTTTCCGGACATCAGATCACGGTGACCTTCTGGGTGCACATGGCGGCCTTCATCAGAAGTGGTTTAACCTTTACGACGAAGCGACAAGAGTTCCATTTGAAATAGTTAAGTATGGAAATGAACAATCCAGCAGAGGAGTAATTGAGTCCGTACCAACTTCACATGTTGACCTGATCCCGACTGCTCTGGCACTCGCCGGTCTTGATCAGCACACACTTGGAGAGCAACTAGGACCTGAATTCACAGAGTTTCACCCGCTTCCAGGTAAAGATCTAAGCCCTTTGCTAGAGGACCCTGATGCAGAGGAATTTAGAAATAGGGCGGTCTATTTTATGACTCGAGATAACATGCTCGAAGGCGACACACTTGCCTCCGCAATGGCTCGAGGGTTGGGGCAAGCCGAAAAACCTCCACGGCCGTTAAAAATACAGGTCCTACCTCACGTAAGTACTAATTTTGAGGGAATCGTAGTCAACATTACGAGCAATGAAGTTCCCGAAATTAGCGATTCAGTATGGAAAATAACCCGTGCTCACGATGATCCGGAAACGTGGACCATTCCCAATAGCGCTCACTTGTCGTCATCGGGCCCTATGGGCGAAACCTACAGAACTGACTCGATACCTGATCAATGGGAATTATATGACTTGACTAATGATCCTATTGAATCAGTAAATCTCTGGAATGAACCAAAGGTAAAAGAAGTATTTAACTACATGAATCAACGCCTGAATCAAGAGAGACTCTATTCCCTTCCGAAACGAAATAACCCTTGGCCCTATGCAAAGAGGAAACCACCAGAAGCGCAGTTAGCAGGGAAAACGCCGCCAGCGCTAGCTCGAGGTTTGCGAGCTCTTCTTCGCAAAGCAGGGATGCACCCAGAAGATACACAAGAACTCAAGATGGACATGACTGGCAAGAAGGCGTTAATTGTCTGCACGAATGCAGCTCGACTCGGTAATGGGAAACCTACTGGAGTTTTTGCATCTGAAATGACAGTTCCCTATTACATTTGGACTGATGCTGGTATGGAAGTTGATTTAGCAAGTCCGCTTGGTGGAGTGATCCCAGTTGACCCTCAGTCGTATCGGCCAGTAATTCGAACAACCCACGATGACAGAGCGCTTGGTGATGCTTTGTTGCAAAAGAAACTTTCCGAGTCTCTTCCGATTGAAGATGTTGATGTCGATAATTACGACGCCATATATTTTGCTGGGGGCTGGGGGGCTGCGTTTGATCTAGGTTTTTCCGAAAGTATTGGGGAAAAGGTGACAGAAGCTAACAAAAGGGGAAAGGTTCTTGGGGGCGTATGCCATGGGCCTCTTGGCTTTCTGAAGGCCAAAGATGAAAACGGTGAACCGCTGGTTAAAGGGCGTCGTATTACTGCTGTGACTGATAAGCAAGTTCGCGATCTTCGTATTACTTCAACACCACAGCATCCAGAAACAGAATTACGTCGTTTGGAAGCTGATTTCCGTTGCGCCCACAAATTCAGGGATCCGTTTGCAAACTGGTGGGAAGTAGATGGGAATCTTGTCACCGGCCAAAATCAAAACGCCGCACCGATGGTCGCTAGGGAAATCATGCAGCTTCTAAGCAACAGGTAACTTTGTTCAACGATTAATTGCCAGCCGCTTCAAATACTTTTCATATGAACTTCTAGTCTTCGTTAGACTCTTTGGAGCCTTCTTGAATCGCTGAAACAACGGTAGAGTCTGCCAAGGTGGTGGTATCTCCAAGGTCTCGGCCTTCCGCCACATCTCGGAGAAGTCGCCGCATAATTTTTCCTGAGCGTGTCTTAGGTAAGTCTGGAACAAGAAAGACAGCCTTTGGTCGAGCGATAGGCCCAAGTTTCGTTGCAACATGAACTCGTATCTCTTCACGAAGTTCATCTGTAGAGTCAAATCCTCCACGAAGAATGACGTAGCCTATGATCGCTTGACCGGTTGTTTCATCAGTAGCTCCAACGACAGCCGCTTCTGCAACACTTGGATGATCAACTAAGGCTGATTCAACTTCAGCGGTTGAGATTCTATGCCCTGAAACATTCATGACATCATCAACTCTCCCTAAGAGCCATAAGTAACCATCCTCATCTATTTTCGCCCCATCACCAGCAAAATACCGGCCCTCGTATGTACTCCAATAGGTATCAAGGTACCGCTGCGGGTCACCCCAAATTCCTCTTAACATCGAAGGCCAAGGGTGAGTGATAGTGAGATAGCCACCGCCTTGCGTGACCTTCTTTCCGTCATCGTCAACGATTTCCGCATATACACCTGGGATAGCAAAACAAGCAGACCCAGGTTTCGTCGTTGTGACACCTGGGAGAGGGGTGATCATATTGCCGCCTGTCTCTGTCTGCCACCAAGTGTCAACGATGGGGGTTTGGGCTCCTCCAATGTTTTCGTGATACCACATCCACGCCTCAGGGTTAATGGGTTCTCCGACGGTACCTAGAACACGAAGGCTGGAGAGGTCGTGTTTCTTGACTTCTTCATTTCCCCATTTCATGAAGGTCCGTATAGCAGTGGGGGCTGTGTAGAGCTGGGTCACACCATATCTCTCGATGATGTCCCATAATCGGTCCTTTGACCATGAAGATCTATCTTCTGACCCTCTAAGTTCTTGACGTGGGGTATCCGGTGTCCCTTCGTACATCACAGAGGTACATCCATTGGCTAGCGGACCATAGACGATGTAGCTATGTCCAGTAACCCAACCAATATCAGCTGCACACCAATAAACATCTGTTTCAGGGTGTATGTCGAAGACATACTTATGAGTGAATGCCACCTGCGTGAGATAACCCCCTGTGGTATGCATGATGCCTTTGGGTTTTGCTGTAGTTCCCGATGTATATAGCAGGTAAAGAAGTTGTTCACTGTCCATAGGAAGAGCAGGGCAACTTTCTGAAGCACCCTCCATTAGCTCATGCCACCAATGATCGCGCCCTTGAACCATTGTGACCGGCGAATCACAGCGGTTTACTACAACCACATTTTTTACTGTTGGTGCTCCACCTTCAAGAGCTGCATCTACGTTTACTTTTAGCAGTGAAGGTTCACCTCGTCGGAAACCAGCATCAGCTGTAATAATGAGCTGGGCATCGGCATCTTCACACCTGTCAATGATCGCGTCAGGGCTAAAACCTCCAAAGATTACCGAATGGGCAACACCGATACGAGCACAGGCAAGCATGGCTATAGGTAGCTCCAGTATCATTGGCATGTATATTGCAACTCGGTCGGACTTTTGTAGACCTAAATCTTTTAAGACGTTGGCGAACTTAGATACTTCAACAAGGAGCTCTTTATAGGTGATCGACTTTTTATCCCCGGGCTCTCCTTCCCAGTGAAAAGCGACCTTATCTCCGTCCCCATTCTCAACATGCCGGTCAAGACAATTGACGGTGACATTTAGTTCGCCACCAACAAACCATTCAGCGTAGGGAAGATCCCACTCCAAAGTTGTATGAAAATCTTTTGACCATGTCAACAGTTCACGAGCTTGACGAGCCCAGAAGGCCTCATAATCCGCATCTGCTTCTTCATACAAAGTCTGGTCGGCTGTAAGCGCACCGCTTTGAAATATCTCAGATGGTGGGAATGTGCGATTCTCAATATAAAACTCTTCTATTGCTTGATTGGACACTGTGCCCCCTTTGATGACTCATTGACGAGAATACCCTTTAGGAAGAAGACGGGCCAAAATATCTTCTCCTTATTAATTCAAGGAGCTATTTCCCATTCAACCACTTTAAACCCACCTAACCCATTGTGGTCTAGCAAAGCTTCAGCTTCAGCGGACCTACTTCGAGCAGCTAGTGCTTCAATATTTGGATTAGCTGCATTCTCAGACCAGATTCGTTTGCCTTCTTCAACTAGATCCGATATTCCAAGGGAGCGCAACCAAACGTGCTGCATTCGAATTGAGTCTGGGATTCGTTCGGTACCCAATTGACGAAGATCTACATCTGTTGTTATATCTTGACTTCCTGGTTCAGCTAATGGGCTTCCACCCCGACCATGTTCTTTGTAGGTTCGCAACCACTGATGGTTCTCTGGTGCGGGGAAAGAAGGCAGCGCATAATCAATTACAACTATTCGACCTGTTCCAATCAAATCAAACGCTTCAGAAAGCCAGTGACGTGCCTTTGTCTGGTAGGGAATTCGAATACCTGACTTCTGAGGAACACCGAACTCGTTTATTAGTTCTCTATCTCCTTTAACAAGAACTTCATGAAACAACCCTTTCTCCGTATCCACACACACTTGAAACCAGTCTCCGTTTTCGTCGCTCTGGTAGATATCAAAGGGGAGATTATCTAAGAGCTCATTCGCAAAAATAACTCCGGTTAAGTTTCCGTTGGGAAATTGTTCAGATGATTGAATGCCTTTGGGGTGTTGAGAGCGTTGCAAAGCACTTTTCTCTACTGCTATATATTTCAGAGCCTCTCTACAATCAGGCTGTGCTCTGAGAATAGACTTGGCGAGAGTCCCTGGACCTGCCCCCGCTTCGATGAAATAGAAAGGGGCTGGATTTCCTAATTCGTTCCACCATTGGTCGAGTGCGTTGGCTACAAGTTTTCCGAAAAGCGGACCTGTTTCTGGGCTGGTTATAAAGTCCTTTCTTCTTCCTGCTCCTCCTGTTGCATAAAATCCCAATGAAGGGTGATATAGAGCTAATTCCATGAACCTACTGAAGGGTATAGCCCCATTTGAATAAATCTCTTCGGCTATTTCATCACACAAGTTCATCGTAGATATATACGCATATGTTTCGCAGGCCGTCAATTACGATCTGAGAAAATCAACTTCCAAATGCTACAAGACTGACATCAGTAAAATGCGTTACGATTCCAGGTGCAACTCCGAAAGCTATGGTTGCTCCTGTAGTTAAGACGAGAGCAGATAGCAGAGAGACAGGAACGTTTACTTCTCCCTCGAGAGCCTCGTGAGGGTCTTCTACCCACATGCGCATTGCTATCTTCCCATAATAGCCAAAGGCAATAACAGCGTTGACTGCCGCGATGACAGCCAATCCGTATCCCCAGTTCGTGCTAGCGCTCGTAAGTGAAGTGAACACAGAGAATTTCGCGTACCATCCACCTAGCGGAGGTATGCCTGCAAGGGAAGCAAGGAAAACCGTCATCACTATGGCAAGACTGGGGGATATACGAAATAGGCCGTTGTAGCTTTCGAGGTCAGCAGTTTTGGTTTTTCTAGCTACTGCGAGGATTATTCCAAATGTCCCGATGTTCATTGCCGCATAGATAACGAGATATGTGACAACAGCAGAGACAGATTTATCAGCGATATCAGGCCCTTCCCCTGCCACAGCAAGCGGGGCTAGCATGAATCCAGCTTGGGCAATCCCAGAGTAGGCCATAAGCCGAACAATGTTTTTTTGCCGCAATGCCATAACATTTCCGGCGGTCATAGATAAGGCAGCGAGAATCCAGATGAGTGGTTGAAAAACATCTCCCTGCCCAATAAAACCAATGACGACTAGGTTCATTAGTGCAACAAATCCCGCTGCTTTGGAAGCCACGGCTAGAAAAGCGGTTACAGGTGTAGGCGCTCCTTCATAGGTATCTGGGGCCCATGTATGGAAAGGGAAGGCTGAAACCTTGAAACCAAACCCGATAATTACGAATGTTATTCCCAGGGTAATTACTGGAGTGTTCGCACCGCCACTGGTCATTGATTCGTTTATTTCTTCAAGTATGGTGCTTCCACTAATACCAAATATAAGCGACATCCCGTATAGCATGATCGCCGACGCGAAGACTCCCATCAAGTAATACTTCAGACCTGCTTCATTGCTTTTGTGGTCATTTTTTCGCCATGCTGCCAGCAAGTAAGCAGGGATTGAAAGAAGTTCGAGTGCGACGAAGATTGTAATGAGATCTCGAGCTGAAGCCATGAGTACCATTCCTAAAACGGAAGATATCAGCATCCCGTAGTACTCGTTTTCCCAGTAGTCTCCTTCAGCTATGTAGTTTGTTGACAAAAGTACTATGAGATATCCGCTGAGTAGGAAGAGCGCTTTGATGATGAGAGAGTACTTGTCGACAACAAATGCTCCATTAAACATCGATCGGTCTTCAGAATCTATTGCAAGAGTGAGTATGGGAATTATTGGGATCAGCATCACAATACCTGCAAGAGCAGATGTGATTGAACGTCCCTTCTCTAACCAAATGACATCAATCAGCGTAAGTAGTGCACCCC
>JAQWQL010000075.1 GCA_029244605.1 Acidimicrobiales bacterium
CACTATTCTTAACGGACTTCGACTTCGATTAAAGAAGGAAGCCTAACGCGTTTGTGCATAAACGAAAGCCAGAAGCTGTTCTGTTAAGTCAATATCATGTTCTGCGAAGAGGTTTGTTCCGTGTTGGCTTCCTGTCAGTTCTAGATATCTAGTTGTCGAAGCAGTAGCCAACAGACTGCTAGCGTACCCGTTAAAAGGTGGATCGTTCTCTGCGACGACCAGAAGTAGTGGGGTTTTCATCGTAGATGCAGCTTCAAGTGCATCTATTCTCCCATATTCGGTCGACGGAGAAAGTGCAGCTACTGCAGCTACGTTGTATTCATCTGCAATGGTAATTGCGGCGGTGCCACCCATTGAGGCTCCAATAATGACAACTTTCCTCACATTCTCGACAAAGAACATATACCTAACCGCTGCCTCAAGGTCTCGGTCCATTCGCCTATCCTTCGTTCCAGTGGAGTCTCCATATCCACGGAAATCAAATGTGAGGGCCACGTAGCCAGACTCACTTGCTGTCTTTCCGAAGTTAGACCAAGATGACTGTCCGCGGCCGCGCATATGTGCAAGAACAATTCCGATATCTCCTTGACCGTATACCAGTCCTGAAATTTCCTCGCCGTCTTCTGTGATGAACCGTGCTTGTTTAGTTACGCTCGTGCTCCCCTGAGATACCTGTTCTGGTTCTTGTGAGTTTTCTGCGGTTGGTGAAAAAGTTTTTGGGTTGTCATCAGTGCAAGCCTGAAAAGGCAATGCAAGCAGGGCGACGAAAATAGCGAAGGATTTAAGGCGTATGGGAAACACTAAGTATTCAGCTATCTATTTTTGGCTGCAGGCGGAGAGAAGCTGAGTTCATGCAAAAGCGTTCGCCTGTTGGTGGGGGGCCGTCATTGAAGATATGTCCGAGGTGGGCTCCGCATGCAGAGCAAACAGCCTCTGTCCTAATCATGCCATGAGAATGATCCTCTACTCTGCGAACTTTGGCAGACGTAGTTGCTCCATAGAAGCTGGGCCATCCTGTTCCGGAATCGTATTTCGTTTCGCTAGAGAAGAGCTCTGTGTCGCAAACAACACAATGGTAGATACCCTCCTCTTTTGTGTCCCAGTAGCACCCAGTAAAGGCAGGTTCTGTTCCAGCCTCCTGGGTGACATAATATTGATCACTGCTGAGGCGTTTTTTAAGTTCTTCGTTAGGTTCATTGGGGGTTTCCATGTGTCCTCCGTTCTCTCTCTTTAGATTACTTCGCATTTGTTTTTTAGGTTATTTATGGCCTTATTTTGCTGAAATGCTTGACCGAACAAATGTTCGTAGTTACACTGATGTTATTCGCAACAAATAATGTCACACCAGAGGTTTATGGTGAATATTAAGTTCAATTAGAAAATTACTTTTAAACCCCACTAGATAAGAGGTAAGTATGGAATCAGATAAAGCACTTGATATGGCTTTAAGCCAAATTGAAAAACAATTTGGTGAAGGAGCTGTAATGAAAATGGGTGAAAAGGCCACTATGCAGATCGAGTCAGTGCCTACAGGAGCTCTAGCTCTTGATTTGGCTCTTGGCGTTGGTGGATTGCCTCGGGGTCGCGTAACGGAAATTTACGGACCTGAATCTTCAGGGAAATCAACTTTGGCAACACATGTGGTGGCTGAGGCACAACGCAATGGAGGAATATGTGCATACATTGACGCAGAGCACGCTATGGATCCTGTGTATGCAAGGGCTATCGGTGTTGATGTAGACGAGTTGTTGATCTCGCAGCCTGATAATGGTGAACAGGCACTTGAAATTGTTGACACGCTCGTTCGTTCAGGCGCTATCGATGTCATAGTTATTGATTCAGTTGCAGCTCTCACCCCGCGTGTTGAGTTAGAAGGGGAAATGGGGCAAAGCCATGTAGGTTTGCAAGCGCGCCTTATGTCGCAAGCCCTTCGAAAATTAACAGGTAACTTGAACAAAACTAAGACTATTTGTATCTTCATTAATCAACTCCGCGAGAAAATCGGTGTGATGTTCGGATCTCCTGAGACAACTCCAGGTGGTCGTGCCCTCAAATTCTATTCTTCAGTCCGGTTAGATATCCGGCGAATAGAGTCTCTGAAATCGGGAGTCGAGATAGTAGGTAACCGGACTAGGGTAAAGGTAGTTAAAAATAAATGTGCTCCGCCATTTCGACAGGCAGAATTTGACATCATGTACGGGAAAGGCATTAGTCGTGAAGGTTCGCTTCTTGATACGGGTGTTGATATGGACATAGTGAAAAAATCCGGAGCTTGGTACACCTATGAAGGTGAACAGCTTGGTCAAGGACGTGAAAAAGCAAAAGTTTTCTTAAGTGAAAACCCTGAAATTATGATGGAAATCGAAAATCGTATTTGGGGAGTCGTGCATCCAGAAGAAGATGCGGAGCAATTCACGGAAGCTGATGATGAACCAATTTCAATTGAAGATTAGTGAATCGGTATGGATATTGGTGCTAGCTGAAATGATTCCCTCTAGCCTATAAGGGTGAATGATCGTTACATAATTCAAACTTTCGGCTGTCAAATGAATGAACATGACTCTGAACGTATCTCTGGAATTCTTGAGAGCTCTGGATTGAAAAAGACAGAAGAGCTCGATGATGCCGATGTAATTGTCTTAAACACATGCTGTATACGCGAAAATGCCGATAATAAGTTCTATGGCCATTTAGGAAACTTGAAGCACCTCAAGGAAGAGAACCCAGAGCTGAAGATTCTTGTTGGGGGTTGTCTAGCTCAAAAAGATCAAGAATTAATTCGTGATAGAGCTAAACATGTTGATGTTGTCTTCGGTACCCACAACCTTAATCGTGTAGCTGAGCTATTGCATATAAGCAGAAGTGAAGGCCCGATAGTGGAAATTGTCAGTCAAGAAGAAACAGGCCCTTATGATTCATTTAACGGTGCTTTCCCTGCCCGTCGAGAATTTGAGCATTCTGCTTGGATGACAATTCAAAGCGGCTGTGATAATTCCTGCGCATTCTGCATAGTCCCTCAAGTACGAGGAGCTGAAGTCAGTCGACCATTTGGAGATCTCCTTGATGAAGCTAAACGTATAGTTTCTGAAGGGGTAATAGAAATTACCCTTTTAGGCCAGAATGTAAATAGTTATGGAAGGGACCTAACAACTCAACTTCGGGTATCTCTCCCTGGCTCCGAGGATAAATACTTAGCTGGTGCCAATTGGCTGCAAGACGATAGGCGCCGTGCCCGGACTCTCTTCCCCGACTTACTTCGGGCTATTGGTTCATTGGATGGAGTTCGTCGCGTAAGGTTCACTAGCCCACACCCTAAGGACCTTCGTCGGGAAGTTATTGAGGCGATGGCAGATACAACCGCAGTTTGTGAACATCTTCACTTCCCTTTGCAATCAGGAAGCGACCGTATCCTTGCAGCGATGCATCGGGGCTACAACAAATCGAAGTACATGGAAAGACTTGATGAAGCCCGAAGACTAGTCCCAGACTTAGCAGTCACCACCGATATCATTGTGGGCTTTCCTGGCGAAACAGAACAAGACTTTGAAGAAACTCTGGCTCTAGCCGCTGATGCAGAATTTGATGGTGCATACACGTTTATTTTCTCTCCGAGGCCCGGAACGGAAGCTGCAGAAATGACAGAGAGTTTTTGTGACCCTACAGTTGTCGGGCAACGGTATGAACGGTTACGGTCTGTGATTCTCCGTTCAGCACTCCGGAAACATGAGAGTCGTTTAGGAAGAATCGAAGAAATAGTAGTTGAAGGGCCAAGCAAGAAAAACCCTGATGTGATCACTGGTAGAACTAGGCAAAATAAGCGGGTTCATTTCGACAGTCCGAATAAATTACCTATTGGCTCTATCGCAACAGTTGAAATTATGGCTGCTTCACCTAACTACCTCCAAGGACGGTTAGAGGAAGTGCTAGAGGTGCCAAAGAGGAAAACTCGAATACCTGTGGTTTCTGTGTGAAATTAGTGTCTGATTCGCCAATCCTCTCCATAGTAGGAACAACCGCATCAGGGAAATCTTCGATCGCTATGGCTTTAGCTGGGGAGATACCAAATATTGAAATTGTTTCTATCGATTCGATGCAGGTTTACCGAGGAATGAATATAGGTACTGCAAAACCAACAGAATCAGAAAGGTTTCAAGTCCGCCATCACCTGATAGATATCGTAGAACCTACCGTTGACTTTTCTTTAAGTGAATTCCAAATCCAAGCTGTAAGGGCAATTGCAGAGATTGAAGAGAGAGGGGCTGTTCCTCTTCTTGTTGGAGGAACAGGACTGCATCTGCGCGCGGTAATAGACAATTTCGAAATCCCTAAGCAATACCCTGCGGTAGGGGAAGAGCTAAACAGTGAAGTTGATACCACTAAGTTGCATAAACTTCTTTTAAAGCTTGACCCAATTGCGGCAGGTCGGATGGAAGAAACGAACAGGAGAAGAATCCTTCGGGCTTTAGAGGTAACACTCGGTAGCGGTAAAAAATTTTCAAGTTACGGCCCTGGGATGCAACAATACGAGGCTACAAGGTTTCAAATGGTAGGTCCCAGATGGGATAGAGAGGTAATTAATCAGCGAATAGAGAAGAGATTTAATCAACAGATGGAGCAGGGGTTCCTTGAGGAGGTCCGTCGCTTAACCATAAACTCCGATCAATTGTCACGTACAGCACGCCAGGCTCTGGGCTACCGTCAATTCATAGATTATTTGGATGGGAAAACCAGCTTGGAGGAAGCCATCGACATTGCAAAACGGCAAACAAAGAAATTCGCTAGAAGGCAAGAACGGTGGTTTCGAAGAGATCCTCGGATTCGTTGGTTCGATATTACCAGAAACCCATTAGAGCTAGTCCCTACTCTTGTGAAAGAATGGCGAGATGCGCCTAATTAAGTATGAAGGGCTCGGAAATAAATTTCTTGTAGCTATAGAAAACGACATCCCGACTAATGGTAGTGAATTAGCAGTTATAGTATGCGATCCCAAAACTGGTTTCGATGCGGATGGTCTAATTTTTGGGACTCCCTCTAGTTCGGACGGTATCGACATCCACATGACGCTATTTAACGCCGATGGAAGCCCAGCAGAAATTTCCGGTAATGGTATTAGATGTCTCGCTCAAGAAATCTTTTCACACTATAGGGATAAGAAATCTTTACAGATTTTGACAGGTTCAGGAGTTCGTGCTGTCACATTAGGTAGCACCGAAGGAGATGAAGTTGAAATTAGTGTTGATATGGGATCGGTGCGCGATGGACCGGAACTCCCATTGCTTGATTTCTTACACCATGAATCTATAGAGATAATTCGAGCCGCTACTGCTGATATAGGAAACCCGCATGTGGTCATAGAACTCGAAACGTTAAAAGGTGTAGATGTAGCTGCTGCAGGATCACATATTGAATCTTTGTGGGAGCCTGTGGGAATAAACGTCCACTTTCTCAAAGCCCGAAATAAAACCCAGTTTTCAATGCTGACTTGGGAACGTGGTGCTGGAGTAACTTTGGCTTGTGGAACCGGAGCATCTGCGTGTGCGTATGTCGCTAATAAATGGGGTTTAGTTGATGAAGTAGTAGAGGCCCTAATGCCAGGGGGGGCGGCTCGGATTCAACTAATGAATGAGAAAATTCTCTTAACAGGAAAATCTATACGAATTGCCGAATTTGAGGTTCCAACGAATGGGTAATAAAGCGACTGAAGCTGGAAGCGAATCACATCGCGGAGGCTTTGGAGATCTTGGAGGTGAAGAACGTGGCCTCATCGATAGATCTTTCCGAGAAAGAATAATTGCTGTCGGGTTTGTGGGCGAAGGAAAGAAGGAAGACTCAGTCAGCGTTGAATTAGATGAGCTATGTCGTCTTATTGACACAGCAGGGGCAGATGTAGTCGAGATTGTGACCCAAAAAAGACCTTTCCCAGACCCTGCAACTTATATCGGCAAGGGCAAAGCAAGAGAAATTTTCGATATGGCTGAATCTATGGATGTTGATACCGTTGTGTTCAATGATGAGCTCACCCCGGGTCAGCAGTTCAATCTTGAGAAAATATTTCACCGCTCAGCTATAGATAGGACAGCTGTGATACTTGATATTTTCGCTCAAAATGCCAGCACTCCTGAAGGGAAGGCGCAGGTAGAGTTAGCCCAGTTGCAGTACAGACTTCCTCGCCTTAAAGGACAAGGCGGTAATTACAGCCAACAAGCAGGTGGGATAGGAACGCGCGGTCCGGGTGAAACCAAACTTGAAGTTGACCGAAGGAGATTAGTTCGTCGTGTGCATAAGTTGCAGCGCCAACTAAGAGAGGTTGGGGCACATAGGAAAAACCAATCTAAGAGACGCCGAAATTCCCAGAACCAATCGATCGCAATAGTGGGTTACACCAATGCGGGAAAGTCCACTCTCCTAAATCTTCTTGCTGACTCAGATGCTGTTGTAGCAGATCGGCTTTTTGCGACTTTGGATCCATTGACGCGCCGTATTCAACTTCCTGGGGGGGAATTAATATTTATCACTGACACGGTCGGTTTTGTCCAAAAACTTCCTCATCAGTTGGTTGAAGCATTCAAAACTACTTTGGATGTGGTCATTGAAGCTGACCTTCTTTTACATGTTGTTGACTGCAGTCATGCGTCACCTGATACCCAAATAAAAGCTGTTCGAAGTGTCCTCAAAGAAATTGGCGCAGGAGAAGTTCAAGAAATTCTCGTGTTTAACAAGTCAGATAAGTTTGACCCTTCCGAATTGCTCATGCTTCACCCTGATTCGGTTGCGATATCCTCATACACTGGTGCAGGGGTCGACAAGCTTCTATCGGCCGTATCAGATCAATTGCGAGCTGTTTGGGATGTAGTCGAATTAGAGATTCCATTTGATAGAGGGGAAATTCTAGCTCAGGTGCATCGAGAGGGGCAGGTCATTGAGGAACGTGTAACAGAAGAAAACATAGTAGTTCAAGCACGCCTCGACTCGCTCTCAAGATCTCGCCTCGCACCATTTCTGGTAGAAGAAGAAGGAGAAATGAATGTCATTTGAACTTCCTCCATATCCTTACGATTTACTCGACCCTTACCGACGAATTGCCGCCCAACACTCTGGAGGGGTAGTTGATCTTTCGGTAGGCACCCCGTGTGACCCTCCTCCGATTCATGCCGTTCATGCCCTAGCTGAATCTGATAGCGAGAGAGGCTACCCATCTTCTGTGGGATCTGAAGAATTTCGCGTGAGTTGTCGAAAGTGGGTAAAGCGACGCTTCGATGTGGATCTGAAAATTGAGAATAATATTGCTGCTTGCATCGGAACGAAAGAATTTGTGGTTTCGACTCCCCACTTCCTCCGTCTTCGCAACCCTGAAAAAGATACGGTCTTGTACCCAGAAGTTAGTTACCCTTCGTATGCAATGGGAGCTGAACTCTCTGGATGTAGGGCAGTTCCTGTCAGAATTGATGATGATGGACAACTGTTGCTCCAAGAACTGGAGCAAAGTGACATTAATAGGGCACTAATGTTATGGGTTAACTATCCGAGCAACCCGACAGGGGCCGTAGGAGACTTAGAGAGCATCGCTAATTGGGGCCGCTCTCATAGTATTCCAGTCTTCAGCGATGAATGTTACGCTGAATTCGTTTGGGGTCAAACTCCGCAAACTATATTAAGTAAAGACCTATCAGGGGTTGTAGCTGTTCATTCATTGTCGAAGAGATCTAACCTCGCTGGGGTACGAGCAGGATTTTACGCCGGTGACGAAGATTTGGTTTTTTGGCTGAAAGAGATTAGGAAACATTCTGGAAAAATGATTCCTGGCCCAGTGCAAGCTGCAGCATCAGCAGCATATTCTGATGATCAACATGTTGAAGAACAAAAGCAGAGGTATCGGGAACGTCTAGATTTTCTTCGATCATGTTTTGATTCATTGAACATTAAGACGGAGTTTCCGCAAGGATCTTTCTACCTTTGGGTTGAGAGCGAACCAGATGGTTCATGGGAATTGGTAGATCGCCTAGCATCTGAGATCGGTGTGATAGTGGCACCAGGAACTTTCTTCGGCTCCCCAAACCATATCCGTGTCGCCGCAGTCCAGACGCTTGAAACGCTTGAGTTAATTACTGATAGACTGCCTAGATAAAACTTCGTTCAGCGCCAATTAAATAAAAGATTTCCTTAAATGCCTTGAACCTTTGCGAATCAAAGACAAAACTTAGCTGTAGAGCATAGAGCTAGGAAAAATTGTGACTAAACCGAATCCATTTGAACTAACTTCGACGTTAGTTGCAATCCCTTCAGTAAGTTTCGAAGAAGCCGCAATCGTCGACTTTCTCCAAGAACGACTAGACAAGATCCCTTGGTTAGAAACTTCCCGAATAGGGGACAACTTAATATCTAAAACTGAGATGGGAAAGAGTCATAGGCTGTTGTTGGGTGGCCACACTGATACTGTCCCAGCGAACAATAATTCTGAACCTCGCTTAGAAGGAGACACCTTATGGGGTCTCGGGGCTTCAGATATGAAAGGAGGGTTGGCGGTTATGCTCTCTCTAGCAGAATCAGTGCCTGCCCCGAGTTTTGATATGACTTACCTTTTTTATGCACGGGAAGAAGTCGCTGCTGAACACAGTGGCTTAAAAGAGATAGATAGCTCCAACCCGAACTTGCTCGATGCCGACCTGGCTCTTTTGGGAGAACCTACTTCTGGAACAGTCGAGGCGGGGTGTCAAGGCACGATGCGGTTTGTTCTTGAACTAAAGGGAGAGCGGGCTCATACTGCTAGGCCATGGATGGGCAACAATGCTATTCACCGGTTGGACAAAGTACTTACAGTGCTTAATGAATATAAAGAAAGAAGACCTGTGGTTGAAGGCTGTGAATATCGTGAAGCCCTTCAAGCCGTCCGGATTGAAGGTGGAGTTGCTGGAAACGTAGTCCCAGACACTGTCGCTCTCACTATTAATCATAGAGTGGCTCCTGACAGAGACCTTGAAGAGGCTGAAGACTTCATACGAGGACTCTTTCTGCCTATTCTTACCCCAGAAGACCAACTTATCCTCGTGGATTCGGCCCCTCCAGCAAAACCTGGACTTTCGAATTCAATGTTGGCTTCAATGATTGGGAAACATGACCTTCAAGTACAGGCAAAACTCGGTTGGACCGATGTCGCTTTTTTTGATCAGCGAGGAATTCCAGCTGCGAATTTCGGACCTGGTGATGCGACTCTTGCGCACATGCAAGACGAAAGAGTAACCAAGCCAGCTATTGATTCTTGTTATCTGGTTCTCAAGAGCTTGATAGAAAACGGTCTCTAGATTTTCCTCAGTACCGTGACTACTTTCCCATAAATTTGAACTTGTTCGTCCGGATGTGAATTTGCCATGAATTTCATCGGAGACATTGTTGCATTTGCGGGCTCAAGAATAATGTCGCTTCCTTCTTTATTGAAGGTTTTTACGGTTGCTTCTTCACCGAGGATTCCTGCAACAACAATTTCGCCTGGGTTTGCTGTCGATTGTTGTTTAGCGACGACGAAATCGCCGTCAAAGATGCCGGCCTCAATCATGGAGTCACCACGCACTCTCAACATAAATAGCTCCCCATCGCCGGTAAGGTCTGAGGGGAGTGGCATTACCTCTTCAACATTTTGAGCGGCGAGAACTCCAGATCCTGCTGCAACATCTCCAACAAGTGGGACATGTGTGACGGGCCGTCGGTCAATGACAGCACCGGAACCAGCATCCCAATGGACTTCAATTGCCCTATTTTTTGTTGGGTCACGGCGGAGGTACCCGCGGTCCTGAAGAGTATTTAAGTGATTGTGAACGGTAGATGGTGAATTGAGCCCAACGGCCTGTCCTATTTCGCGAACCGTTGGGGGATAGCCGTTATCGCGGATTGCC
>JAQWQL010000084.1 GCA_029244605.1 Acidimicrobiales bacterium
TGAATGGATGCTTGAATGCCTTCAAGCAGATGAAGCTGCAGTGATTATATGCACGGAAGCTGCCATCCCAAGAGCTATGCCTGCTGGAGATTTAGCTGAAGCCGCAAAGAAGATCTCTACTAATGTCGAAGTCAGAACTTCGCCTGAAGAGGCACTAACTCTTGCCCTCACTCTCGCAGAAGAAACGGATGTAGTGATGGGTACAGGATCCTTATACGTTGTCGGAGCTCTTCGAGACGCCTATATGGCAAAGAAGACCTAAAGGTCCTCGTTGCCTTCATGAAGCGATAAAATCCTTTATATGAACCAAACCTTAGTACTTTGTAAACCGGATGCAGTAGAGAGAGGCCTTGTGGGAAAAATTCTTTCCCGATTTGAAGAAAAAGGCCTGATTATCTCTTCGATGCGGATGTTAACTATCACCCCAGATATTGCTGCTCTTCATTACGCTGAGCATATTGATAAACCCTTTTATGCCGATCTCGTAGAATTTATAGGACGTTCGAAGTCTGTAGCCATCGTCGTGGAGGGCCCTGAGGATACTTGGCAGATTGTTCGAAAAATGATGGGTGCGACAAATGCCGCCGAAGCGGAACCAGGAACAATCCGTGGCGATTACAGTGCATTGTTTACAGAAAATCTTGTCCATGGTTCAGACTCAGCGGATTCTGCGAAGAGAGAGATAGAGATTTTTTTTGAATAGATAGAGTCATTTCTCTTAGGTGGATTGCACTTTTAGTAACTGGTCCTACACTAGAAGAAGCGGAGAATTGAGATTTCTAGGCTGAGCAATGAAATCTCATATTTTCTAAATTAAATTTCTGGAGCGAACGGGAAAACGTATGGGTTCAATACTCGGAGTTATGGGTCGAGATATGGCGGTAGACCTTGGAACCGCGAACACCCTTGTTTATGTCCGGGGAGAAGGAATCGTACTTGATGAACCTTCCGTGGTAGCAATTGATATACGTGATGGTTCAGCTCTAGCAGTCGGAACAGAAGCGAAACGTATGATTGGAAGGACGCCAGATCATATCAGGGCTTCACGGCCGCTGCGTGATGGGGTTATTGCAGATTTTGATATGTGCGAACAAATGCTTCGCCACTTTATCGAAAAGGTACACCAGAGCCGATTGGCGAAACCGCGAATGGTTATATGTGTTCCTTCTGGGATTACCGGAGTTGAACAACGCGCGGTGCAAGAAGCAGCTGAATTCGCTGGCGCACGAAAGCCAGCGTACATTATCGAGGAGCCAATGGCGGCCGCCATCGGCTCAGGAATGCGGGTTCAAGAACCCAGCGGAAATATGATTGTCGATATCGGTGGTGGAACAACAGAAGTGGCGGTTATCTCTCTAGGCGGCGTAGTAGCGAACAAGTCAGTGCGCGTCGGCGGTGATGAGCTAGATAACTCTATTGTGCAATTCATCAAGAAAGAATACAGTGTCGCCCTTGGAATCAGGACTTCCGAAGAACTCAAGATCAAGCTTGCAAGTGCATGGGTAACAGAAGAGCTCTACGCTGAGGTTCGTGGTCGCGATTTGATCACCGGATTACCCAAGACGATTGTTACTTCAAGCTCGGAAATTCGTGAAGCAATAGCCGAACCGTTAGCAGCAGTAATTGATGCAGTTAAGATGACTTTGGACGTTACTCCTCCAGAATTAGCGGCAGATATAATGGAGAAAGGAATTATGCTTGCTGGTGGTGGAGCACTTTTGCATGGTATGCCTGAATGCCTAGCTCATGAGACTGGAATGCCAGTTTGTATTTCCCCTCAACCACTCCACGCAGTTGCGTTAGGTTCTGGGAAATCCTTAGAGTCATTTGACTCTCTCAAAGGGGTCCTTTTCTCTTCGTCTCAGGTTTAGGTTGTAAGGTCGTTGCTAGATGGCTATGCCACGAAGATATAGTGGCTCTCGATTCGCTTTAGCTATCCTTGTCCTAATATCAGTTACTCTTATTTCCTTGGATGCTCGAGGGTACGCACCAGTTGGGAATCTTAAAAAAGCTGGAATAGTTATTGTTCAGCCGTTTCGTTCCTTAGCCCGTGTCGTATTTAGCCCAGTCGGAGATGCGTGGGAATCTCTATCTAATGGAGATAATTTAGAACGTGAAAATGCCTTGCTGAGAACGCAACTAGATGACCTGCTAAGTTATCGCATAGCGAATGAAGGAGCAGTGAATGACCTTGAAGCGCTGCGAACACAACTGGGATTACAGGGGCTCGGGGGTCATGAGACTGTCGTAGCAGAAGTAACGGCCGGGTCAGTTTCAAATTTTGATCCGTACATTCTTGAAATCAATAAAGGGACACAAAGCGGGATAAGGGAAGGGATGCCGGTTATTTCTACTGGTGGCCTGATAGGAAGAATAGAAAACCCAGGACTTCGAGATTCCCGCGTTCGTCTAATCACCGACCCAACAGTCAATATAGGTGTTCTCGCTATAGGCACAAAGGAAATCGGGATCCTTAGCGGCAATGGGGTTGATCAGCCCATGCGGGTACTAGATGGAATTCCGATATCAGCTCCGGTAGAAGTGGGGAGCATTCTAGTCACTAGCGGATTGGATAGGAGTCCGTATCCGGAAGGTTTTGCTGTCGGGTCAGTGGTCGAGACTTTGGCAGATGAAGTTAATCTTGAGAAAGAACTACTGGTTGAACCTACTGGAGAAATGGACAATCTCGATTTTGTGACGGTCGTTCTATATCAGCCCTCAAACTTGGAGTGAATGTATGGGTATAGCGTTAATAAGGAATTTCGTTGTTCTTTTGTTTCTTCTTGTGCTCCAATTAGAGCTGTTCTCTTCTTTGCGATTCTTTGGAGTCATGCCGGAATTATTGCTAGCCGCTGCTATAGCTGCTGGTTGGTATGGCGGCCCATTAGGCGGTGCGCTAATTGGATTTTCAAGTGGACTATTTTATGACTTCTATCTCGCTACCCCTTTAGGGTTAAACGCTCTAACGTACGCGATAATTGGATATCTCTTAGGTCAAATAGGTGCCTTTTTGTCCGATGAGGCTGAGTGGGTCATTCGGATAACAATCTCAATAGCGTCAGTAACTTTAGGGCTAACCTTGTTTGTGATTTTTGGCGAGCTTATAGCGGAGCCAAATTTGTACAATCGTAACTTTGGAAAAATACTAGTTATCTCCAGCCTTTATACAGGTGCACTTTTGTTTCCAATCCACTACATGATGGCTTGGGCATTCGGAAGTGATCGGATTACCCCCTCAGGGTTTGACCGGAGGTTGGGGTAGTAATGATTTCAGATATGCAGGGCAATGAATAGGATCAGAAATATAGACCGATCGAGACGATTGCGTCTAGGGATATTGGGCGCAGTAGCTATTTCGTTATTCATCCCTCTTGTAGCAAGACTTTGGTACTTGCAGATTCTAAACGAAACCGAATTCATCGAACGTGTGCAAGATAACACGACAGAGGAAATTATTGAGAAGGCTCCTAGAGGAAGGATACTAGATATAAGCGGACGGGTTCTTGTCGATAATAGGCAATCTATTGTGGTAACTATCGACAAAGAAGAAATGGCATCTCTCCGGTCATCAAAGTTAGATGACCTTTTTTTCGACCTGGCGAAAGAAATAAGCCTTTCAGGAAAATTAACCAAGGTGGCTCAAATTGAAGCCTCATACAAATCAGAGCGATATGGCCCCTTTGCCAAAGTCCCTGTGGTTTCTGATATTTCCAAAGAACTGCAAGTTTACCTTGCCGAGTATTCGTATAAATGGCCAGGGGTTGGGACAACGGTCGTTACCGTTCGCGATTACCCATACGGTACTTTGGCAGCTCATCTATTGGGATATGTGGGGAGTTTGAGCGAAGATGAAATTGGACAGGTGCAAAATGCGGAGAAAACGTATCTTGCTAATGATGAAATTGGGAAAGCAGGTATTGAACTATTTTACGAGAACGCTTTACGAGGTACTCCGGGAAGAAAAACTGTCATTGTCGATAAATTTAACAACATCCTAGATGTTGTAGAAGAGATACCTGCAAGAGCAGGAAGCGATGTCCAATTAACGATCGATATAGATCTTCAAGCAATGGCAGAAGACTACCTTAAGGAAGGTCTTGATACCGCTCGTCAGCAACCAACTAAATTTGAAGAAGAAGGGGTGATTATCTACAAAGCTCCAGCAGGTGCGATGATTGTAATGAATCCACAGGATGGGTCTGTTCTTGCTATGGCATCGTACCCTACATATGATCCAGAGTTGTTCGTCTCAGGCATCAGCCAGAGCGAGTTTGATGATCTTATCGACCCCGGAAATAGCCTTCCACTCCTTAATAGGGTTATCCAAGGAACTTACCCTCCCGGATCAACTTTTAAGCCATTTACTGCCTATGCGGCTTTAGATACTGGGCTAATCGGATCAAGGGGGATACTGGGTGTCAATTCAATGTACTTAGACGAAGGGATATTTACCATCCCAACTTGTGAAGGTGGTACATGCCAATTCCAAAATGCAGGTGGATTACCTAACGGTGAAGTGGACCTTCGGCTAGCGCTGACCTACTCTTCCGATGTCTATTTCTATAACTTAGCGGCGCATTTTGATATTCTGCCAGGTTTTGATTTGGAATCTCCACAAGTAGCGGCAGAGTACTTCGGGTTTGGTTCCCCAAGCGGCATTACTTTAGCAAACGAAAATGGCGGCAGGATTCCCACTCCAGATTCTCGCCGAGAAGCGTATCGGCAAAACCCAGAAGCATTTTTGACGGATAAATGGCTTACAGGCGACACTCTCAATACATCAATAGGTCAAGGGGATGTCCTAGCTACGCCATTGCAGATCGCAAATGCTTATAGCGCTCTAATAAATGGGGGCACACTATTTGCTCCAAATATTGGTCTTCGGACTATAAACCCAATCACGGGTGAAACCGAAGTTGCTTTCCAACCGCGGATAACTCGAGAATTGTACCTCCCTGACCCGATTATCAGTCCAATTATAGACGGCCTTGCGGGGGTGACTACATGGCGCAGGAGCGACAACGGGCAAGAGGGAACTGCTTATTCAGCATTTCTCAATTTTCCGCATGAGGATTGGCCTGTTTCGGGGAAGACAGGTACGTCTGAAAAGCAGAGTTTAGAGGGGCTTATTGCTGACTATGCCCTTTTCGTAGGGTGGGGTCCAAACCCTGAACCGGAATATGTTGCTGCAGTAATTTTGGAAGAAGCCGGTTTCGGTGGGGCAGTAGCTGCTCCAATCGTTAGACGATACTTTGAACAGGTTGCCTATGGTATTGTGCCGCGCCACCTAAGTATTGAAGAAGCAGATGACCTAGCTCGTCAACAAGCACAAGAACTCACCGATACTTCGGCCGAAATCGAGGCTATCGCAGACACTAGTAGTATCGGATCAGGGGGTTAACGTGAGCGACCTTGGCTGGCAGAGAAGGAGAACGTCATTAAATCCGAGCGGAAGCCCTATTTCTCCATGGCTTCACATTGATCTAGCATTAATTTTAAGTTGTTTGGCTCTTGGTGTCACAGGAGTGTTGATGTTTTATAGCGCAACGAGAGGCAGCGACCCAACGATGTATGACAAGAGCTTTATGTCACGACATACATTGTTCCTAGTCGTAGGAACACTTCTTATGCTAATAACTTCGTCGATACCTTATAGGCGTCTTCGAGACCTAGTCCCCATAGTTTTTTGGGGCTCGGCTCTCTTGCTCCTGCTCGTTTTAACCCCACTTGGTGTGGAGCGAAATGGAACACGAGCCTGGTTCGAATTCGGTCAATTCCAGTTGCAGCCTTCAGAGTTTTGTAAAGTTGCCTTTATTTTCGCCTTAGCTAGCTACCTTGAACGCTTCAATGGGTACCTAAATCAAAAAGCTATCGTGAATGCGCTGTTCCTCGCCGCGATTCCTCTAGGCCTAATTCTTTTAGAAACAGACGTAGGGTCAGCGCTAGTGTTCGTCGCTATCACTATGGGAATGTTGCTAGTAGCTGGAGCTCAAACTCGCCATATTTTCTTTATGACAGTGGCAGGTGTTCTGGGAATCATTGTTATTTGGAGTACGGGGTTGCTTCAGCAATACCAAAGAGACAGGTTGACATCATTTATCGATCCAGCCTCGAGCCAAACAGAAGCAGCGTACCAGCAAACACAAGCACAAATCGCTATTGGATCCGGAGGACTTCGAGGCCAAGGTTTTGGGGAGGGCCAGCAAACACGCGGTGAATTCGTCCCAGAACAGCACACGGATTTCCTCTTTTCAGTAGTTGGAGAAGAGGTAGGTTTCATTGGGGCTATTGCTGTGCTATGCCTATTTGGTGTTGTGATTTGGCGTGTCTGGAGAACAGCAAAGAAATCAGCTGACCTTCTGGGAACTCTAATATGCGTTGGGGTTTTGACGATGATAGTTTTTCAAATGTTCCAATCCATCGGAATGACACTGGGGATCATGCCTATTACAGGGATTCCCTTGCCTTTCGTTTCCTATGGAGGGTCATCTAGCATTACGAGCTTTGTCGCAGTCGGCTTAGTCTTGAATGTCCATATGCGTAGGTATGAGGTTGTCAGGTGAGGGATAGAGTATCCTTGGAAACCGACGTTAAAAAGGTGAATTCTTAGGATGAGCTCTATCTGGCCCGAAATAGAAGATTTACTTCTCGACGTTGAGAAGCCGGCTCGTTATATAGGACTTGAGAAAGGAGCTATCGAACCTGATCATGACCCTCAAAACGTAGCTTGGCTTTTGACTTACCCTGACGTGTATGAAGTTGGTTTTCCAAATCAAGGGCTTCAGATTCTCTATGAGATTATAAATGAATCAACAATTGGCGAAGCAGAACGAGCCTATGCGCCGTGGCTTGATTTAGAGGAAGCAATGCGAGCGAGGGACATACCACTCTTTAGTGTCGATACGCACCGTCCAGCTAACGAGTTCGATGTTTTGGCATTCAACCTATCCTCAGAACTCGTCTATACGAATGTCTTAAACTGCATAGATTTGGCAGGGGTGCCTTTGCGAGCGGACGACAGAAGTGCAGATGACCTTTTGGTTGGGGCAGGAGGGCACTGTACTTACAACCCAGAACCATTGGCTGCGTTTGTTGATTTTTTTGTATTAGGTGATGGTGAGGAAGTTGTGTCAGAGCTGACTTCTACCATTCACCAATGGAAAAGCGAAGATATCCACCTAAGGGATAGAGACAAACTGCTGGAAAAACTATCACAAATTGAAGGGGTTTACGTACCTCGCCTGTATAACCCAACAAAAGATAAGAATGGGTTTCAGCGTCTAGAGCCTCGACATGACAACATTCCGAAACTGATTGAAAAGCGCACGATATCTAGCTTAGAAGAATGGCCATATCCGAAAAATCAGCTCGTTCCGATTTCCGAAGTCGTTCACGACCGACTAAACGTCGAAGTGTTTCGAGGATGCACAAGAGGATGTAGATTCTGCCAAGCTGGAATGATTACTCGACCAGTTAGAGAACGGTCACTTGACCAAGTTCGAACTATGGTATCTGCAGGTCTTCAGAGAACAGGATACGACCAGGTTGCATTAACCTCGTTATCAACAGCCGACTTTAGCCATATTGAGAAAGCGGTTGCTGCTGTCGGAGACGACTCTTTGTCATGTGGTCAGACGAGCGTGTCCTTGCCTTCTCTACGCGTAGATGCATTTACTGTAGGAATAGCATCCACGATTCAAGGTGGGAAACGCTCAGGCCTAACTTTTGCTCCTGAGGCAGGTACTTGGCGCATGCGGCAAGTCATTAATAAGCTGATCACTGAAGAAGACCTCTACGGGGCTGTTGAATCAGCGTTCTCACAAGGGTGGCGAAGGGTAAAGCTTTATTTTCTGATTGGTTTACCAACTGAAACAGACGAAGACACACTTGGGATAGCGAGCTTAGCGAAGAATTGTGTCGACATTGGGAAAAAATACAACAAACAAGCCTCGGTCACTGTAAGCGTTGGAGGTTTTGTGCCTAAACCCTTTACGCCTTTCCAATGGTTCGGACAAAATACTATTGAGGAGCTACAGAGAAAGATAAACCTGTTAAAAGATGCTACGAGCCGCATGAGAGGGGTTCAATTGAAATGGCATGACCCCAAAGCCACGTTAATTGAAGGCATCCTAAGTAGAGGTGACCGGGAACTCAGTGACCTTATCGAAGAGGTCTGGAGATCAGGTGGGACCTTTCAAGAGTGGAGCGAGCATTTCGATTTAAGCCGCTGGCTCACATCAATGGACGACCTAGGTCTCTCAGTTGAAAGTTATGCCTACCGACATCGTGATAAATCTGAACCATTGCCTTGGGACCATCTCGATGCAGGCCTCTACAAAGACTTCCTCTGGCAAGAATGGAGAGACGCCTTGGAAGAGGTGGGGCTTGAAGATTGCCGGTGGACACCATGCTATGACTGTGGTGCGTGCACTGGATACGGACTTGATCATGTTGTGGCTTCCACATCACCACCAGTTGGAGGAAGTCAAGGAACTTGGCAGGATTTAGAGAGAGGATCTGAAGCTCCCCAGCTCTTAACAATCCGCAAAAAAAGAGAAACTGTTTAGTGTCATGATTCATCTTCGACTGAGGTCAAGTAAGACTGGGAAAATACGTTTTGCAAGTCATCGTGATATCGCGAAAGTTTGGGAAAGGAGTTTGCGAGTCTCCAATATTCCAATGATCTATAGTCAAGGGTTCTCCCCTCGACCTAAAATTGCCTACGGGTTAGCTCTTCCAACCGGAGCCGAGTCAGACTGTGAGTACATTGATATACAAATCGATGATTCGGGGGAAGGGCTATTTGTCGTCGAAGAAATCTGCCAGTCGTTGAATATGAATTTGCCGGCTGGGATGAGGATCAACGGGGTTTCAACAATGGAAGAGAAGCTTCCTTCATTGCAGCAAACAGTAACGTCTTGTGTGTGGGATATCACTGTTAAAGAAGATAACACCAAGGTTGACTCGTGGCTAGATAGAATGAATACTGAAAATACAATCGTTTTAACGCGAGAGCGAAAAGGGAAAAAAGTCATTGATGACATAAAGCCCTTAGTGCATTCATTGAGTAAACAAAATGAAAAGATTGATGGGAGAGTAATTGTGAGAGCAGAGCTAGGGACACAACCTAGATCATTGCGGCCAAGTGAATTACTTCGTTCCATAGAACCTCATTTGAGTGAATTTAAGCTCCGCAGAAGAAAACAAATAGTCGAAGAGGGGGCTCAGCGACTCGATCCACTAGAAGTTGCTGGAGCCACCCCGAT
>JAQWQL010000093.1 GCA_029244605.1 Acidimicrobiales bacterium
CCCCTTCGTTAAGGCCTCTCTAGTGGTATCTACCAGATGTCGGCTGTAATCCTCTACTTCGCCCACGAGAAAAGTTACCGAAGTGTCTCCATGAACTCCTTCGTAATACACCGTCACATCAATATTTATGATGTCACCATCTTGCAATTGTCGGCTGTCAGGTATTCCATGACAGACCACCTCATTAACAGAAGTACATACTGACTTCGGAAAACCACGATAATTTAGAGGACTTGGATACGCTCCCTTACGGATAATTTCATCATGAGCAATCTGATCGATTTTGTCGGTTGTTATTCCTGGCGTGACTTCTTCACCAACGTGAAGGAGCACTTCAGCAGCTATCGCTCCAGCTTTACGCATCGATTCGATTTCGCTCTGGGTCCGAACTAATGGAAGGACTGATGGGCCGGGATCCCCTGTCTGCGCATAGGGCGGACGTGGTATGGCACTGGGAACATCTCGTCTGGGGCTCACCAGTCCTTGTTGCACTGGCGGAAAAGAAGCTGGAACCTTCGGGGTCTTCGTCTTACGTTTGGCCATGCTACAAGGCTACCGAATTAACAAATCTATTGAAGGGTGTCAGTCGATGAATCTGCTAATACTCTCAACAATACATGCAGGTTTTGGATTGCCTTCAACCTCGACTGTGATGATGACAACGACTTGGACTCCACCATCGAGTTCAATGACTTGACCCACGGTACCTTTTGCCCTTACGCGTGAACCTACCGGCACGGGGCTTGGAAATCGAACCTTATTAACGCCATAGTTGACCCCCATTGAAATTTTGGAGACTTGAAGAAGCTCCGGTAAAAACTGATTTGTAAGTGAAAGTGTTAGGTATCCATGAGCAATTGTTGTCCCAAATGGTCCTTCCTTCGCCCTACTAGGATCAGTATGTATCCATTGGTGATCTCCTGTAGCTTCAGCAAAAAGGTTAATTCGTTCTTGGGTGATTTCTCTCCATTCCGTAAAGCCAAGATCGGTACCTTCTGCTTTCAGGAGGTCTTTAGGAGTATCATAAATTATCGTCATGAGAGGTAGGCTAGCCCAATACACTCCCACGTAGAGAACTCATTTCAGAGTAACGTCGGTGAAAAGGAGGCTAACCAATGGCAGCAACAGGAGGAACTAGAACGGTTATTACTGCCTTGATTGCGAATTTTACGATAGCAATAGCTAAATTCATTGGTTTCGTAATCACCAGTTCCTCTGCAATGCTCGCTGAAGCTGTTCACAGTCTCGCAGATACCAGCAACCAAGCTCTTCTGCTTCTAGGGAAAAAACGATCGGAAAAATTACCTTCAGCCGAACGCCCATTCGGGTTTGGCCGCGAGCGGTTCTTTTGGGCATTTGTCGTCTCTCTAGTCCTGTTTTCTCTAGGGTCGATGTACGCCGTATATGAAGGGATAGAAAAGATTCGACACCCTCATGAAATCGAATCTTTGTGGTGGGCATTAGCGATCTTATTGTTTGCAATGGCGATGGAAGCCTACGCTTTCCAGACTGCGGTTAAAGAGTCGCGTTTGTACAAAGGCAACCATACTTGGAGACAATTTATCCGTAGATCACGAATACCGGAATTACCCGTTGTTCTTCTTGAAGATTTCGGAGCCCTAATGGGCCTCGCTTTTGCATTCATCTGTGTTCTTATCGCTGATATTACTGGAAACGCTGTTTGGGATGGAGTTGGCACATTGTCGATCGGTATCCTGCTTGGATTAATCGCAATTGTCCTAGCGATCGAGACGAAGAGTCTTCTGATTGGTGAGGGCGCCTTACCTGAACAAGTCATCCGGATTGAAAAAGCTATCGCTGAGTCTCCTGAAGTCTCGCACCTAATTGATATGCGGACTGAATACTTGGGGCCTGAAACCCTTCTAGTCGCGGCAAAATTAGAGTTTCGTGAGGGATCTTCACCTTCCGATATCAGCAGCGATGTTGATACTGTTGAGAAGCGGATTCGAGAGGTCGAACCACTTGCGAAAATCATTTACCTCGAACCTGGCTCTTTCAAAGATGAAGACGCCTGATTTCTCTATTTCTTTGCATTGGTATGCCTTCAAGCCCGATGAGCATCTAGGATCGGTGACATGTTTAAAGCGATTTATTTAACTCGAGATGAAGAAAAAACCGTTTCTGCAGAAATTGCGGAGCTTGATGAGAGCAACTTACCAGAACACGATGTTGCCATTGATGTGGAATATTCGACGGTCAACTACAAGGACGGTTTAGCAATCATGGGTAAACCTGGGGTTGTTAGGTCCTACCCGATGATCCCCGGAATTGATTTAGCGGGCACAATAAGTTCTAGCGACAGCTCAGATTACGAAGTTGGTGACAAAATTGTTCTCAATGGTTGGGAAGTCGGAGAATCACATTGGGGAGGATTAGCACAGAAATCACGCCTGTCCTCTGACTGGCTTGTCCCACTCCCTGAAGCTTTCACAACGAAGCAAGCTATGGCTATCGGTACTGCAGGTTACACAGCTATGCTGTGCGTGCTCGCCCTTGAGGAGCATGGAGTACGTCCAGATAACGGCCCTATCCTCGTTACTGGCGCCTCAGGAGGAGTTGGCAGCACAGCTGTCGCCATTCTAGGGAAACTAGGTTTCGAAGTTGTTGCCTCAACAGGGCGACCGGAGGAATCAACCTACTTGAATGATCTTGGCGCATCCGAGATCATTGACCGTAACGGATTAGGAGAAGAGAACCCGAGGCCGCTTCAGGGCACCCGATGGGCTGGCGTCGTGGATGCCGTTGGAAGTCACACTTTGGCAAATGCAATTGCGCAAACAAATGCAAATGGATGCGTAGCAGCATGCGGGCTAGCACAAGGCGCCGACCTCAACACATCAGTGATGCCATTTATCCTCCGTGGAGTAACGCTTGCAGGAATCAACTCCGTTTATGAACCCTTCGCTCGAAGGAAGCTAGCTTGGGACCGAATGGCAACTGACCTAGACCCTGACAAGCTGGAACAAATGACACAAGTTGTTGGCCTCGGCGAATCAATCAACGTCGCTGATCAAATTTTGCAGGGGAAAGTTCGGGGAAGAGTCGTCGTTGACGTCAACGCCTAACGGCTTGACTTAACCACATTCTCTAATTTACTGATCGTTAAAAATCTGTAACACTTAATATCAGAAAATGCGGAGGTAAACCTTGGAACACCCACTTGCGGGTTTGCGAATTGTAGATACAACCAATAACTGTGGCGAATTATGCGGAAGACTTTTGGCTGATTTAGGAGCCGAGGTCGTTCTCATTGAACCTCCCAAAGGTTCAGATTTGCGTCGAGCCGCACCTTTCTCAGCAGGTGGGGAGAGCCTAGGGTTTCTTTGGCGAAATGCGAACAAGTCAGGTATTACTCTTGATATAGCGAGCGAAAGCGGAAACAAAGAATTTCTTCAGCTGCTTAGTGAGGCTGATATTTGGATAGAAAGTGGGGCTGCCCTTGGAAACACTTCGGCAAGTTCAATTGCTGAAATGTTCCCGCACCTAGTTATTACCTCCGTTACACCCTTCGGGTACTCCGGACCATATTCAGAATATGTAGCAAATGACGACGTTTTAGAAGCCATGAGCGGAATGATGTTTAAAGCAGGGATCGCCGGCAAGACTCCTCTTCTCCCCCCTACAACTATGGCGACAGATGTTGCATCGATTTCAGCTGCAGTTGCTACTGTGCTTGCCTTCTATCAGAAGCTACGAACAGGAGCTGGACAACATGTAGATCTTGCCATTATGACTGCAGCGGGAGCAACAACTGATTGGTCGTACTCAAATGCGTCTGTTCTGAAAGCCGCAGGAAGGCCATATAACGAAATCCGGCAGGGCGGAGGATTTATGTACCCCATCTTTGAATGCCTCGATGGTTGGGTCCGAATGGTGATCCTTAGCCCAAGACAATGGGAATCCTTATGGGACTGGATGGGCAAACCTGAAGCATTTGAGGATATGGAATTTTGGTCTCAAGTCGGGAATAGAATAATGAACGCTGATGTTTTGAATCCTGCCTATGAATCTTTCTTCTCAGATAAGAAGATGCTAGATATATGCGTTGAGGGCCAAAACCGCGGAATCGTCGTCACCCCGTTACTTAAAGCAGGAGAAGTACTTACTGACCTCCACCTTCAGGAGAGAGGAACATTTGCAGAAGTTGAAATGGAAAACGGTGAAACTGGGAAAATTGCTTCAGGGTTTTTCGAACTTGACGGCTCTCGGCACGGCTTTTTATGTCGTTCACCTAACTTAGGAGAGCACAACGGATTTTCTTTTAGCAACGATCGAATCGAGTCCAAAAACCCATCAGAAAATATAGATCATCCTTTATCAGGAGTGCGCGTCCTTGATTTCGGTATCGGCGGCGTGGGCGTAGAAACATCGAGACTACTTGGTGAGTATGGTGCGGACGTTATAAAGATTGAAACTCGGACGTACCCAGATTTCATTCGGCTGGTTGCGTTGAGCGAAACATCTCCTTCATTCGCTTCGTCTTCTAGGAGCAAGCGGAGTTTCGGATGCAATGTCAAAACTGAGGAAGGGCTAGAGATTGTAAAGAAACTTCTACAGGAGTCAGATGTCCTTGTTGAAAATAGCGCTACCGGTGTAATGGCATCCTTGGGATTAGATTTCGAAACCCTGAAACAAATCAACGAAAATATTGTGATGGTCAGTAGCCAACTAGTCGGTTCTCATGGCCCAAATAGTCATTGGACTGGGTATGGGCCCACCACCCAAACTTATGGGGGGCTAGTGCATCTTTGGGATTACGATGACGACGATCCCCCTGCTACCAATGGCACAATTTTCCCAGACCATGCTGCCGGAAGACTATGCGCGCTTGCTGGTATTTCTGCCCTCATAGGGAGTTTGACGAAAGGTGGCTCCACCCATACAGAAGTAGCCCAAGTTGAAGTAGTCGTGAATATGATCGCCGAACAGCTGCTGAAAGAAAGCCTCACCCCAGGGTCTACTGGCCCGCAAGGAAACCGCCATCCCCATCGAGTCCCACGCGGACCATTTCAATGCGCAGGTGAAGAACAATGGGTTGTTATTTCTATTGAAACAATGACCCAGTGGGAGTCTCTCATAAATGCTATTGGATCTCCCAAATGGGCGCTCTCAGAAATGCTAGGAACTCTAGAAGGGCGGATAGAGAACTCTGAACTCATTGAGAATAACCTCGCTGACTGGGTGCGAAGCCAAAAGAGAGACGCCGTTGTTCGCACCTTGCAAGGAGCAGGTGTTCCATGCGGGCCGATGCTAATCGGCATGGAAATGCTTGACGACCCTCACCTAAATTCGAGGGGTTGGAACCTTGAAATTGATCAACCTGGTGTTGGATACATGAAGCTAGAAGGACCAGCTTGGATAAGTCCCACTATGGGTGGCCCGATAACGTTCCCTTCCCCTGACCTGGCTGGCCATACTGTCGAAATCGCTACAGAAATTCTTAAAATGGACAGCTCCGAAATTGAGAATTTAACTGAACGCGGGATACTCGAAATCTAAAGTGAGCAACCTGGAATAGTTTGAGAACAATGTCAGAGACCACAAATGGTGAAATATATACAACGAAAAAAGGTGACGTCGGGTGGCTAACGATAGCGAACCCACAGAACCGCAATGCGATGAATCTTTCCATGTACAAGATGGTCCCATCCGCTATCCATGAATTAGTTACTTCAGGAATTCGAGTAATTATTGTGAAGGGAGAAGGGGATCATGCCTTCGGCGCTGGTTCAGATATTTCAGAATTCGCCGCTCTACGACAAAAAGAGAATTCTCACATTTACGATAAGGCGGAATTAGAAGCGCACGAAGCTATCGAGCGAGCGAACGTTCCAACAATTGCAATGATTCAAGGGGCGTGTAGAGGCGGAGGACTCGCTATCGCCCTTGCATGTGACCTGAGGTATGCGAGCGAAGATGCTAGTTTCGCAGCCCCTCCCGCAAAGCTCGGAATTGCTTTCCCCCATGCAGCATTAGAGTCGCTTGTTGCGACAGTAGGGGCTGCACATGCAAATTATCTTCTTCTTACGGCAAGCACGATTGGGTCAGATGAAGCATATCGAATCGGTTTAGTACACGGAGTCAGCGACAAATATCAACTCGAGCAAGCCGTCAACTCAATTACCGACAAAATATGCGGATTAGCTCCGCAGTCATTATCTGCAGCGAAAACTAGTTTGGCTTATATCGCAGGGAAAGCTTCTCCCGAGGACGTGGAATCAGCAAAAGATGGTTGCTATAACAGTAACGATTATCAAGAAGGTATCGCAGCTTTTCTAGAGAAGCGAACACCTAACTTTGATGGCACATGACTATAGAATCTGTTAACCATGGGAAAGGCACATTAAGGAGACTTTATGAATGAATACCCTGTTCGAGCAGGAAGTATGCTCTATACGCTTGTCGACCCAAACAAGGGTCACGAAATTGCTTACAACCGATGGTACGAAAGAGATCATTTTTATGCCGGTTGCCTTATCGGCCCTTGGTTGTTTGCTGGAAAGCGCTGGGTGGCGACACGCGAACTCAAAGATCTTCGATTTCCAGCTGACAGCAACGTAACTATTCCTACTGAACGAGGATCATACCTTGCAACTTATTTCGTCCTCGAAGGAAAACATGATGAGCATTTTAAATGGGCTGCTGAGCAGGTGTGGGACCTGTACGCCAACGACCGTGGTTTCCCTGAACGTCAACACGCCCATACTGTCATGTTCAACTCGCCCTGGGCCTTCTATAGGGACGAAAATCATGTCCCGATTGAACTATCCTTTGATCATCCATACAAGGGGCTTGGAAATGTCTTTCTTGATCGCTCTGAAGAAACAAGTGAAGATGAGTTACGAAATTATCTCGAAACTGAGGCTCTGCCATCCCTTCTATCTTCGGGATCTCCGGTCGCTTCTTGCGTGAATTGGAAACCTATCCCTCGTAACGACGACATCGACGGCAATGCCCCCATGGACCTTGGTTCACCTACGGGAAATCATGAACGGACAAACCAAATGTTCTTCCTTGAAGACGACCCGCGTGATTTGTGGGACCTGTTTCGTAGCTATGCCGAGTCCATTAACGAATCTGGCCTCGCAACAATATCTCTTGCAGCACCTTTTATCCCAACAGTTGTTGGAACAGATCTCTACACAGATCAACTCTGGTGAGTAACGACATCAGTTCGATGGCTGATGACTTCCCCACCAAATATCAAGTTCCGCTTCTGTCTTTTCCCGATCCAGATCCGGATTACTTCGTTTCAATTCCAATAGGAAATTTAAAGCATGCCCAACTTTTGGCCCTGGACCTACCGAGAAGCGCTCCATAATTTCTTGCCCATCTAGAAGTGGCCTCTCTGCTGATTTTCTCTCTTCCTCCGCTAGTTCTCCTATCCGACGTTCCAAATCGTCAACGTGATGATGAATCTCAATATGGATTCGTTCATGGCGAGAAGTGCAATCCGATCGAACTAGGTCGTTGAGTCTCCCTAAGAGATGACCCGCATCACGTGCATACCTACGGACAGCCGAATCTCCCCAACCTTGCGCATACCCTTTAAATCTTCCTGATAGGCGAACCAGTTCAGATACATCCCCAATGATTTCTTCGGGATATTCGAGTTGACGAAGTCGTTTCCGAGTTATTTTGGCCCCGACAGCTTCGTGGTGGCGAAATGTAACTCCACCATCGTCAATTCTTCTCGTAGCAGGTTTACCGATGTCGTGGAAAAGTGCTGCTAGCCGAAGAACTAAGTCTGGTGCGGTTTTTGACGTTACAGCGATCGTGTGCGAGAGAACCTCTTTATGACGGTGGATAGGATCTTGTTCAAGGCGAAGAGCGGGAAGCTCTGGAACAATCTCATCAGCTAATCCACTATCCACAAATTCCCAAAGGGAAGCAGCCACATCATCATCCATTAGGGCAGTAGTGAGAGCTTCCTGCTGGTCTTTAATGCTAAGTTCCATGCCAATGGCGAAGAAGGACGCTACTTCTCTTCTTTAAAAATCACGTGTTTTCGCGCTATGGGGTCATACTTACGAAGCTCGATTCGGTCTCTACTATTGACCTTATTTTTATTGGTCACATACGTATAACCGGTTCCAGCAGTTGACTTAAGTTTAATAACTGGCCTTTTATCACTTCCAGCTGGCATTTAAACCTTCTCTCCACGTCGTCTTATATCAGCAAGGACGCTTTCAATACCGTTCTTATTGATTGTTTTTATTCCTTTGGCACTGACGGTAAGTTTCACCCACCGTTTCTCATTCGGAACCCAAAACTTTTTTACTTGGACATTAGGGTTCCAACGGCGTCTGGTCTTCCTATGAGAATGGGAAACATTATTCCCAAAAGCTGGTTTTCTTCCGGTTACTTGGCAAATACTTGACATGATTAGATTCTAACAATCCTATGAAAGTTCCCCTACCCTTTAGAGATCTTTCTGTGTAGGGCGACATTCTAAATGACACCGTTGAATGTACAGTTAACGAGGAGCAAGAAGGATTTTTAGACATGAGCTTCAAAAGAGCTTCGCAGCTTAAACTGCAGCAACTACTTATAGGGTTTCTCTCCATCGCCCTGCTGATGTCATGCGCTCTAGTCGCTGATCTTAAATCGGCGCCGAATGCTCTCGCCGATCCAGGCGTTACTTCAGATGCTTCATGGATGCCCTTTATCGGTGAATACAAGATCTGGTGCACTCTAGCCACCGGTGGCACCGGATCGTGTGGCAATCACCACTCAACATGGGGAATCGATTTCGAACTTCCATTCAATCATCCTGTTTATTCCGCTGGAGCTGGGACAGTTAAACAAATATTCGGTGGGTGCGGCCCTGCGACTGGATCCGGATATTGCAATGGAGGGGCAGGAAACTGGATCTCTGTCGATCATGGTGATCACTGGGCGAGGTACATTCATCTTGCTTACGTTAACGCTACTTTAAATGTGGGTGACTGGGTCGAAATAGGAGACCCAATTGGATATGCAGGCTGTTCGGGCTGTACCTACTCAGGAACCCACCTTCATTATGATGAAACGCTGCCGCAAAGCCTTCCGGTCAGCCGAATTAACTTTGGACAAATTTATGCCTGCCACGGGACTACAAAAGTTACCTACCCTAATCATCTAGGTACGACAAACTGGCAGGAAGTCCCATATGGAACGACTATTCGCAACGATGGATACGAGTGTGTTGATACCTCAGCACCTGGCGATCCTTCAACGCCTGATTCAAATCAGATTGATCAGGATACGCCTGGGTTTTTGCCTGCGGGTTGGATTGGGGCTGAGAGTGGTGACCGGTTTGGTTCGGTGACTGATACTGGCGATTTTGATGGTGATGGGAGGATGGATCTCCTTGTTGGGGTTCCTGATGAGAGTGTGGGCGCTACTACTGCTGCTGGTTTGGTTCATGTGATTTATGGTTCTGGCGGGTGGAGCAATAATGCGGGCTTCTATCAAGATACGTCTGGGTGGCCGGAAGCTTCGGAATCTGGAGACCGGTTTGGTTCTGCGCTCACGACGGGCGATTTCAATAACGACGGGTACGACGACATGGTGGTCGGTGCCCCTTATGAGGACCTTGGTAGTTCAAACCAGCTAGTTGATGCTGGCATCATCACTGTCGCGTATGGTTCTGCTTCGGGGTTGACTAGTCCGGTCAACCTGCACCAGTACAGTCCCGGTGTGGGAACCAATTCGGAATCAGGGGACCTTTTCGGAGCTGCGCTCGCTTCTGGCGATATTAACGGCGATGGCTACGATGATGTGATTGTGGGCGTGCCCGGTGAGGGCATATCGAAACGTGACCGGGCTGGGGCGGTCCATGTCATTTATGGGTCTGCTTCCGGATTAACTGGCGTGAATAGTAATTTATTCCATCAAGATACCCGCGGGGTGAAAAGCAGGGCTGAAGTTGATGACGCATTCGGGGAAGCTGTCGAAGTGGGCGATATTAACGGCGACGGCTACGATGACGTGATTGTGGGCGTGCCCGGCGAAGGTGTCGGCTGGGGGGCGCGAGCCCAATCGAACGCTGGGGCGGTCCATGTGATCTACGGTTCAGCGTCGGGAGCGTCAGGGACGGGAAGCCAATGGTTCTACCAGAACACTCCCGGATGGCCGGGCAGGGCAGAAACCAACGACCGGTTCGGTTCATCGATCGCTGTGAGCGATATTGATGGGGATGGTATCGGGGATCTTGTCGTGGGTGTGCCCGGTGAGAAACTCGGAAGCCATACCGAAGCTGGCCAGGTTCAGGTCCGTTACAATCCCGGTGGCTGGTCACAAACACCGGAAAGTGTCCAGACCCTGTATCAAAATGTCGCTGGAGTGCAGAATAAGGTCGAGACCGGAGATCGGTTCGGCGCCCATCTTGAAATGGCTGACGTAACCGGCGATGGCAACGTTGATCTCATTGTTGGTGTTCCCGGTGAATCTATCGCTAACCAGCCCAACGCTGGAGCTGTCGCTATCTTCACAAGCGTCGGCGGAGCAATCACAACCGCCGAAGACCAGCTCTTCTACGCGAACCAAAGCGTTTTCACAGGAGACTCAGAAGCCAACGCAGAATTCGGGACATGGTTCAGCATCATCAACGGAAACCTCATCATCGGCTCACCCGGCCGCACCGTCTCAGGACTCGCAAACGCCGGAGCCTTCTACTACCTCGACCTATAGGTATGAAGCAAAAATCCTATCGCATCATCGCCTGGGGTATCATCTGGCTCCTCACTATCGGGTCTCTCCGTGCAACTTTACTTGCTGCTGAAATTTGTCCAGCCTCCACGAAAGAGGAACTCCACCTTTCAGCTATAGAAGCAGCGAATTGGATTTCACAAAATCAGACAGATGATGGGCGCTATCTCTATGAGGTTAAGATTAGCGAAACAGGGAGTCCGATTCTCTCCGACGGGTATAACCTTGTTCGTCATGCTGGGACCACGATGGCCCTATATCAGATGGTAGAAGCAGGTGAGTCGCAATACTTAGGAGCCGCAGATGCAGGGCTAGAATATCTTTTGGACCGTTCCGTAGCCACTGGTGAAATTCTGACTGTGGCTGAAGGTTCCGCAAAAGCGAAATTAGGAACAGCGTCCCTGCTTGCTATCTCCTTGATTAAAAGAAGGGCGGCTACAGGGGATAGCAAATACGACCAGACCTTACACAAGATAGGTAATTTCATTCTTGCTATGCAGCGAGAAGATGGAAGCATGTTGTATCTTTGGGATCAACAAACGAATTCTCCTGTCCCTGAAATAACTTCTTTGTTTGCCACTGGCGAAGCTCTTTGGGCGATAGCTAGCCTACAGAATTTATTTCCTGAAAGGGAGTGGGGAAAAGCAGCTTTTCTAACACTGGATTACATGGCAACCCAAAGAGACGAAGATGAAAATGTCTGGCCAAGACCGTGGGCTGATCAATGGGCAACCTACAGCCTCAACGAGATGTCCGAATGGGGTTTAAGTGAAATCCACATCAACTACGCTAGAGAACTCGCGTCACAGTTTGGGATTGCAGTGCGATGGGAGTCGCAGCGTAATGGAGGCCTAGATGGGCTTGTCCATTCACCCGAACCCATAGCAGCTGGACAAGGAACCTGGATTGAGGCGATTGGAATGCTACAACAGTTAGCAGAAAGTGACCCGCGTCTAGAAGATCTGAAGAGCCCGTTGCAGGATAGATTATTATGTGCCGCAGGGAGAATGCGCATGAAACAAACGACAGGAACTGGAATCGTGGAATTTGACGGTGGATGGTTCACCGGTGGAGTATCTCGAGTGGATGGGCAACAACACGCATTAAGTGGATTACTGTTTGCGAGCTCATCTTTAGATGAGTGAATGAAAGGATACGTAAGTTATGGATAGTTCATTAGCAGTCGTCCTCTCATTGGTTATCACTGTAAACCCAGTAGCCGTTTGCTGGTCAAACGGCCCTACGCCTGTAGAGAAGAAACAATTACGTGTAGCAGTTTTTGCTTTTCTAAGCAGCTGTTTGTTCGGTCTTGGCGCACTAGCCGGTGGGATATTTGATCTCCTTGAAATTTCATCACCAACTTTTCGGCTTGGAGCCGCACTTGTTATCGGATTGAGTTGTGGGAAGTGGCTAGTAGCCCCGAAATTCGCACCCATCCGTGGAAACTCGAATGGAGACTCACTTCATATCATCCTTCATATGCTTAGCCCAGGACCTGTTTTCGCAGCGATAGCTGGAGGAGGCGATGCTGGAATCCTGCCATTACTGCTTGCTTGTACTATCTTGCTCTTCACTCTCGGGGTAGCAACTCTTGTGACAGTTGCGAACATCAATATACGTGATGCCGCCCTTAGACTCTTTGGAGGATCTGGAATTGTACTAGCAGTGATTATTGGTATTGATGCTGCTAGGACTGTCTAATTCCTACTTTGTGAGATCTGCTGAGTTACATCCTCTAGATGAGAGAAAAAACTCTCTGCAGACCGGAGTTTAATATCTTCGAACCCTCTGACGTCCAGAGCAAGGGCCGCCATATCAATTACCAATTCGTAGTTTGCCTGGTCTAGAAACTCGAAAGCATTATCTAGAGAGGAAATATATTTATCGCGTAACTCTCTCTCAATTTTCCTTACCTTCGCATATCCAAATAGGTCGAATGGCGTACCGCGAAGGAACTTAGCACTAGCGAGAACCGACATAAGTGGTTCAGCAATAGCATATGGAATCTTAAGCTTGTTTTTCATTCCCAACGCTCTAAGAAAAGGAGGGTGAAGATGCCATTTGGCTTGACCAGTTGAACCTTCAATATGAAGCATCTCAGATTTTATTTCTCCATCCAGAAATAATCGAGCAACCTCGTATTCATCTTTGTATGCAATTAACTTATGCAGCCCGCGCGCCACAGTTTCTACTAAAATCTCAATGGAATCTTCATCTTCAAGACATTTAGCTGCCTCTTGAGCTCTTTTGACGACCATCAGGAACTCTTCAGCACAGTTTTTATTTTGGAATCCGATGAGATCGAGAGAGAGGTAACGAATTAATTCGTTAGCAGGTAAAGAGAGGTTCAGGGACTTGATAAGGGTTTCAAGTTTTTCTGGTAGCTGTTTGAGCTTTACCTCAGAGAATTCAAGTGAAGAACAACTTACCTGCTTATCAACATGCGCTGGGTCGTGCATCCAGACTCTCCCCCACCTAAACGCACTTAGATTTTTTTGTACTGAGACCCCATTTAGGTTAATCGCTTGCTCAACCGACTCCGACGAGACAGGAATAACACCTTTCTGGACAGCTACCCCGAGGAGAAAGATATTAGCTGAAGTAGCATCACCTAAAAGTTCCTCGCAAATACTTGCTGCACTGACATAAACATTTTCCTTTGAATTAGTGAAGGTTGCAGCACGTTCAGTCAAATCTCTTACAGAGGGTAACTTGGCATCTGGTTTACCGACCATTTCCCCTGTGGGTGTGGGTGAATCAGATGCGACAAGGACAGTATGCCCAGATTTGGCAACCTTAAGAGAGCTTTCACTGGTACCCACCAAGAGGTCAAAGGCCAAAATGACATCTGCGCTTGCATCAGTTAAAAGATTCGAGGATCTAGGAATGCCTTTAGAAAGACGCATATCGGAAACTACTGGCCCTGCTTTCTGTGAAAGACCAGTCTGATCTAGGCCCCTCACTTCGTATCCATCAAGCATTGCTGAAGTTGCTAAGATTTGAGCTGTTGTTACCACTCCTGTGCCTCCTATCCCAGCCATTCGAAGATCGAGAGAATCAACGAAAGGAGAAGTTTCTGGGGCAGGGAGGCCTTCGAAGTTATCCGGAAGATCAATATCGGAAGGAAAGCTTTGCTCCGACTTGGTCGAAATAGTTATAAAGCTCGGGCAGTCCCCCTCTAAACAGGAGGCATCGAGATTACATGACCCCTGGTCAATAAAGGTTTTGGGACCCAATATTGTTTCTTTTGTTTGCACTGATAGACAATTGGAAATCTCTCCACAATCTCCGCATGCTTCACAAATCCTGTGATTTATAAGAACACGAAAACCTGGTTGAGGCACAAGTCCGCGTTTTCGGTGGCGGCGCAATTGTGCTGCGCAAGACTGATCGTGGATAAGGACAGTTACACCTTCAACCTCGGATAGGCGTTCTTGCGCTTCAACGACACGGCTCCTGTCCCATACTTCAACCCGATCTGGGAATGACGTCTTTCCATATAGCTTTGGGTCTTCAGTAGTCACGATGATCTTGCTAACACCTTGGGCGACCATCACTTTTGTCACATCTGGAACGCTTAAAACACCTTTGGGGTCTTGGCCACCTGTCATAGCGATGGTCCCGTTGTAGAGAAGCTTAAATGTGATATTGCTTTCAGCGGAAACAGCGGAGGGAATTGTTAGTTGCCCTGAATGAAAGTAGGTACCATCTCCGATGTTTTGGATGAAATGTTTACGATCTACGAAAGGTTCCATCCCGATCCACTGCATTCCTTCGTTTCCCATTGCGGTTACACCTGCAATATCTCCCACGCGATCGTCGTCCATTAGCAGCACCATCGTATGGCAACCTATCCCAGCGCCGATTAGAGCATTATCGGGGACCTTGGTACTCGTATTATGCGGACACCCAGAACAGAAGTATGGACTTCTTTGTACTTTGAGCGGGAGTAGGTCCTTCATTCGTTCTTTTTGTTTTGGCGGTCTAAGCCGATCCGGAATCTTTAGAGATAACCGTTCATGAAGTCCTCCAAGCATGGTATTTGCATCGAGGATTCCATGGCTAGGCATTAATGTCCTCCCATCAGGATGAAACTTCCCTAGCACTCTCGGTTGATGTGAGCTTCCATAGAGAGCATCTTTGACTAGCCATTCTGCAGTTGGGTTTTTTTCTTCAACTACGATGATCTCTTCTAAACCATTAGCAAAGTTCCTAATATTTTGTGGATCAAATGGTATCGGTAGCTGGAGATGCAAAAGGCGGATACCTGCCGAAGCTATCTCATGGGGGCTTTTCAGCCCAAGAGTATCGAGTGCATGAATTACTTCGTGATAAGTAAAACCACTGGAAATTATACCAACCCAAGCATCCGGAGGATTTACCGTTGTGGGATTAAGCTCATTAGCAACAATATACCTCCGCACTAACTCTGCTCTGGAGGTTCGCAGATCCCGCTCTAAGTCTAAATTATTTGGTGTTAACAAATTGGCATCTGGTTGATGCAGATAAGGCACTCCATTAATCGTGAGATCAGGGACTATGGGATGAACAACCGATTTAGACAAATCAACAGTGCCGCTTCCATCAGCAACTGCGGCCACCATCTTTAGAGCTGTCCACGCTCCGGTAATCCTACTTAGCGCCACTGCATGCATTCCAAGGGTTAGTACCTCTTTGACATCCCCTGGGTAGAGGATTGGCATGTGGAGATCTACCAACGTTGCATCTGAGCTCGAGGGCAAGGTTGAACTTTTTGCAGCGGGGTCATCGCCAACAATCGCTACCGCACCTCCATATCTAGAAGTACCTGTGAATACCGCATGCCGAAGAGCATCTCCCGCTCGATCTAAACCTGGGGCCTTGCCATACCAAAGTCCGACAATGCCGTCATACTCGCAGTCAGGTTGTCCAGCTGCTAATTGGCTACCCATAACCGCAGTTGCCCCATGCTCTTCATTGAGCACCGGCCGATGGACTATAGGCAACCTAGGATCTAGAGATTTTGCTTTATCTATCTCAAAGTTCAGGCCAGCCAAAGGCGAGCCAGGATAGCCCGAAAGAAATGCAGCAGTATTTTGACCTTGTTCTCTATCTGCTCGCAATTGCTGGAGCGGCAGTCGAGCTAATGCTTGTACCCCAGTCAAAAAGACGCGGCCTTCATTGCGCGTATATCTGTCATTAATCTGGTACGCATCAAGATCAGACATAAAATCTCCTGAGAGAAAGGAAGCACAAAGCCACTAATCTCAGTCTCTCATATTCCGCCGAAGATTGTACAGAAAGTTGCTAAAGTTGCTGGCGCCCTCGACAGGAATCGAACCTGTGACCTACCGCTTAGGAGGCGGTCGCTCTATCCTACTGAGCTACGAGGGCTGAATGCTGATGATACTCTTTGAACGCGTTCTTCTTACGAGCAAAAGCAAACTTCCTATATGGTGAACATAGGAAAATATAACTATTGGTGATTGCAACATAGTTCTTTTACCTATCCTTATGGTGATGCGAATTTTTGACACCATGCAGAATAGCCTTGTTGATTTAGATACAAGAGACCCAAACCATGTCTCGATCTATGCCTGCGGCCCAACTGTTTACGACGTCCCTCATTTAGGGCATGCCCGTACTGCTCTAACATACGATGTCCTTAAGAGATTCCTGATCTGGTCTGGTTATACCGTGACTCTGGCAAGCAATATTACTGACATCGACGACAAAATCATTGAGAAATCAGCTAAAGAAGGCAAAAGCGAATCAGAGCTCTCTTCTACATATACCGATATTTATATAGATCAACTCCGCCAATTCGGCATAGGAGATCCAGATTACAGGCCTTTAGCAACTGAATACGTTGAAGAAATGCTCGCCATAATCAGCCAACTTGTTGATCGAGGTGCAGCATATGAAATTACCGGGCATGGAGTGTACTTCGATGTAAACGCTCTCGAGGATTATGGGGCTCTTGTCGGACGGACCGCAAATGAACTTCGGGAGAGCGCCCAGGCAAGAGTCACAGCAGAAGAAAACAAAAACGACCCTTTGGACTTTGCTCTCTGGAAGGCAGCAAAACCTGGGGAACCTACTTGGGACAGTCCGTGGGGGCCCGGTCGACCAGGATGGCACATCGAGTGCGTAGCTATGTCACTACATATCCTTGGAGACAATTTCGACATCCATGGAGGAGGTTCTGATCTCGCCTTTCCCCATCATGAAAACGAGCGAGCTGAATCGGAAGCATCCGGTCACGCATTCGCTCGGTACTGGATGCATAGTGCGATGCTAAACGTCGAAGGTGAAAAAATGGCAAAATCTCTCGGCAATTTTCGGACTCTAGGTGAAGCCCTCTCAGAATATGGGCCTCGGCCATTAAGGCTTGCAATGCTCCAAGCCCACTACCGATCCATTATGGAACTCTCAGATGAAACGATGACGGGTGCCATAGGTGGAATAGAGAGAATCGACGCGTTTTTTCGACGAATGATCGGTGCACAAATTGAAGAAACCTCCGTTGATGCTGAAGCAAAAACCCGTTTCACTTCAGCTATGCAAAACGACCTTGGAACCCCTGATGCTATTGCTGTTATTTATGAAACGATAAATTATGGGAATGCAGCTCTAGACAACGGCAAAACAGAAAAGGCATCGACAGCCTTTACGACTGTATGTGAGCTGCTGGGGGTTCTTGGCCTTACGGGAAATGCCGTTGACTCTGATGAAGAAATCGACTCTCTTCTCTTGGAACGAGAAGCGGCCAGAACCAAAGGAGATTTTGATTCTGCTGATCGGATTCGCGACTTGCTCAAGGAGCGAAATATCGAGATTGAGGATACGCCGAACGGCCCGATTTGGAGACAGCTCTAACTTAGAGATCTATTGTTCCCTCTTCTCGCCAAGAATATAGGAAATCACTGCCGCTGCTGCTGCGACGTTCAACGATTCGACGCCATTGTGCAGAGGCAAGGAAATAGTCTGCGAACAGAAACTTCTCGCCTCTTCCTCTATCCCTGTTGTCTCATTTCCCAACACAATAGCCACACGGTCGCTAATGCCTGCCGCGAATGCAGAGTCACCGCCTGCATCTAAAGCAAGAAGGTCAAATCGAGCATCTCGAAGTAGCGCAAGAGCATTAACAGTGTTGTCGATACGAAGAACCGGTGCTTTAAAAGCAACTCCTGCAGATGCCTTAATCGCGACTGCCCCAATCTTGGCAGTCCCCTCATATGGGACGACAACACCATCAAGTCCGGCTGCTGTCACGCTTCGAAGAATCATCCCCAAATTTGCCGGATTATGAATTCCATTTAATACGAGTACCGTTGAAGCATATTTTCTGCCAGTACGTTGCTCCAGAAAGGCAGCCAGGCTCTGCATGCGCCTTGCTCGGATATCTGCTGCTACACCTTGATGCTGGCCGCTTCTGGCAAGGGCATTAATTCGATTGTCAGTAACACGTTCAACCTCAATACCACGAGAACGTGCTAGTTCTTCAATTCTATTTATTATCTTTCCTGAAGCTCTAGAACTTAAATGAACTCGTGCAACTTCTTGGTCGCTGCTAAGAGCTTCAACGACTGGTTTTCTTCCATGGATTACTATGAACTGTTCTTGTATTCCCATAAGTATATGCTCTCACATCTTTCTGAGAAACGATATGTTCATTGACCGAAAGTGTTACTACGTAACCTACTTCGTGTTAAGTTCTTTCTATACATAACTAGTTGGATGAAATCATGTCGGATATCTTTACGAAAGTTCTCTCGAAACAGCAGAGGGTTGTCGCTACCAGAAATTTAAAGGGTGTTCCTGAAGGAACCGAAGGGCATGTGATGCTTTCAAATGGTCTGGATTGGGTCCGGTACTGGGTGAAGTTTGAAAACGGCGTTGAAATGGGAAGCCTGCATCGAAATAAACTCGTAAGCGCTGAAGACTGGGACCGATATCTTGAAGAACGAGAGGCTGGTTCTCTTTCTCTAGAAGCAGCTACAGATTCCCCTGATGAGCAAAGCGATGATAGTGGGTCGGGCGGAGGAGTTGAAGTTAATGGAGTCTTGGTCCCGCAATTATTGCTCGATAGAACGAAATCTGCGCTCGAACGATTTGGAGTTGCTAGGTAAAGAGTACGACGTCCTCTACCTAGTTTAGAAACGGACTTGCACCAAGAAGGTCCACAACAAAGACAAGCGTTTCGTTAGGGGCGATAAGCCCCCCACCCGCTCCGTCTTCTCCATAGGCAAGGCTTGGAGGAATAACTAGTTCTCTTCGGCCTCCTACTTTCATACCGAGCAGCCCTTCATCCCAACCATCTATCACATCACCCTGCCCAATAGGGAATGCGATGAATCGTTCCCTACCACGATCCCATGAAGCGTCAAACTGAGTATTGGTTGACTGGGAGTGGCCGACATAGTGAACGTACACAATATCTCCGCTTTCGACTTCATGGCCTTCGCCTTCAGTAATGTCCCTGATAAGAAGTTCAGATGCTGCTTCATCTGGTACTGAAACCGGAGGCTTCTCTAAGTTCGTTGGGACTAGAACAAGTAAGTCGACAATAAATAGTAGAGTCTCGTTCGGTCCAATGGACCCTGACCCTGACCCATTCCTCCCATATGCTTTCTCCGGAGGGATGGTTAACAGGCGTCGCCCGCCAACTGTCATCCCCACGATTCCCTCATCCCAACCGGAAATCACCTTGCCTGAACCAAGTTCAAAGCTGAATGGTTGGCCTCTATCCCACGATGCATCAAATTGCAGGCCCGTTGAGCATGAAACCCCGACATATTGCATCACAAGAAAATCCCCTGATCCTGCTCGGGCGCCAGTGCCTTCGACAATATCTTCTATTCCTAAATCTGTCGGCGGCTCTTCGGGAGTCTGGATGGAAGGTTTATTAGTTAAGTCCATATTGTCGACTTCGCCAATAGTTGGCGTTGGCACAGGACTACAGGAAGTTACCTCTTCCACCTCCGAAGCGATAACCTGCGATTCCGAGTTGTCTTCCCCACCACAAGAACTCAGAAGGGGGACAACGCAGATCAAGGCAACTATAGTTTTGAAGAGTCGATATTGCCGCATGTCTAATCCTTACTATTTCTTAGCTCCACAGCATAGTAGTGGGGAAAGATCGCTTTCCACCTTTCCTAACCTCGGAAGAATAGAATAATATTTTCATCAGATAGGAGCTCCATGAGAAAAACGGCATTGGTTGTTATGGCGGCAGGTTTAGGTAGCCGCTTCGGTGGCACAAAACAACTAGCTGAAATAGGGGCTAACGGCGAGGCCATCCTCGATTACACCATCCGCGACGCACAGTCGGCTGGCATAGAGGACATTGTTCTTATAGTGAGATCTGAGATTGCCGCAGATATTGAATCGCATATCGAAAATCTTCATGGAAGTGGACATAGCTGCACATTTGTATGCCAAGACGATTTCGGCCCTCAAAGACAAAAGCCTTGGGGAACGACTCACGCTGTCTTATCTGCCCAGAGCGCAATAGGAGAAGATAGCTCCTTCCTTTTAGTGAACGCCGATGACTACTATGGGCCAGCATCTTTCGAATTAGCTTCAGAGCAACTCCCCTTACTGCATTCCGGTGTAGGCATGCTAATAACATTTCAACTGGCAAAGACGCTGCCGCAAGGCGGAGAAGTCACTCGAGGGGTATGCGATGTAGAAAACGGTCGACTCACACAAATCATAGAAACTACTAACATCGGATTCCGGCCAAGTGGGGAAATAACTGTAGGTTCTACCGGTGTAAAGTTGGATAAAGAGATGTCAGTGTCTTTAAATCTGTGGGGGTTCCATAGCAGCATAATGGAACCACTAGAGCAGCAATGGGATAGGTTTTTTTTCGAAAACGCTTCATCTGAAAACTCCGAATGCCTTCTTCCTGAATCTATTCACAACCTAATGAGCGACGAGGAACTCGTAATTAAAACCTTTTCGAGCGAAGAAGAATGGACCGGTTTAACCAATCCTGAAGATTTCGAAGTAGTCCAATCAAAAATTCGAAAACTTCGATCCCCTTAAGGATTTAAAGCCTGAATCCAATAACTGTGCCGGACCCATCAGGAGGATTTTCAACAAATACTTCCCCACCATGTCCCCGAATGATTTCTGAAACGATACTTAGGCCCAATCCAGAACCAGACATCGAACGCGTATTAGTAGCTCGGAAGAACCTATCGAAAACCCTAGGCTTATCCTCTTCCGATACTCCTGGTCCATAGTCTCGAACAGTAACACGGCCATCCTGAACCTGAACCTCTATACCTAGTCCTTCTGGGCTGAATTTGATGGCATTCTCTATCAAATTTCCAACTGCTCTAGCTATTCCAGCAATCCGAATTTCCCTTATATTGTCTCCTGCAATCGCAATTGAAATATCCCGAGCGGTTCTTCTTCGGAATCTATAAACAACTTCTCCAACAACTTCTCCTATGTCGCCTTTAGCAAAGGGTTCCTCATGTTTTGATGTTGCTGTAGCAAGTTCTACTAGTTCCACCACAAGAACTCCGAGCTCCTCGATTTCAATTTTCGCGTCGGCAAGAATTTCTGCCTGTTGAGTTGGCTTCATAGTAGGCGACCGGAGAAGAACTTCTATATTCGTTCGCAGACTGGTTAAAGGTGTTCGTAGTTCATGGCTTGCATCCTCAACTAACCTCCGCTGCTGCTCCCTTGAAGTAGCCAGAGCCTCCAGCATAATATTGAAGCTTTCCGCAAGACGATTAATCTCACTATCTCCTTCACCTACGTCAATAAAAGCAACTAGATCCTGAGTTTTTGCTACCTTCTCAGCTGCTTTTGTTAAACGTACAACTGGTCGTAAAAAACTCGATGCAAATAGCCACGCGATAACTGAAGACAACAGTATTCCACTTCCTCCGAAGATAAGGATTCTATTTTTTATTCCCCCTAATGCTGCATCTACTTCGGAAAGGCTACGGGCTGTCTGCAATAGGCCTTCCGGCCGAACTTCTTTCGATAAGACTCTGTAATGTATTCCGTTGATATGTTTGTCGTGAAAACGGTGACGGGGCTCGATCTTTCCGCCTCCTCTAGTTGCGACCTCTAGATCTATAGGATCAATGGGAATCTCAATTGGCCAACTGAAGATGATTTCTCCTCTCCCGTCAAGAAGTTGAGTCGCCGCATCAGCCTGAGAAAGGTTGTTATCAAACCAAAACGACCTCAAAGTATTTTTGTCAATTCTCCTGTCGATAATCGCAATATTGACTGCTGCGGATCGCTGCTCTAGAAATGAATCAATTTCGCCCCGTAGTTCAGATTTGGCAGTTCTGAACATGAATCCACCTGTCAAGATGACGACTACAGAAACAAGGATGGCGACCCCCACTGTTAGCCTCGTCCGCAAGCTCATGTTTCTCTCAAACAATATCCGACACCCCGGACCGTGTGGATTGGGTCAGGCATATCATCGACGGTGATCTTTCTCCGTAAGTATCCAATGTAGACATCGAGAGATTTTGAATTTGTTTCAAACCGGTAATCCCATATGAGGTCGTAGATAGTCTCTCTGGCTAGAACAACCCCGGCGTTGAACATTAGCAGTTCCAGAAGATCGAATTCGGTCTTTGTCAGTTGAACCGATACTTCATTACGGCTGACTTCTCTGGCATCTTGGTCGAGTCGAATTCCGGCAGTCTCGAGAATTCCACCAGACTTTCCAATTGTTCTCCTTCGGAGAAGAGCTCGCACTCGAGCTAGTAGCTCATCTAGGGCGAATGGTTTGACGAGATAGTCGTCTGCACCAGCATCTAGGCCAGCTACCCGGTCTGATACAAGATGGCGGGCTGTTACGACAAGGATTGGCGTGGCGTCTCCTCTTCGCCTCAGAGTTCTACACACAGATAAGCCATCAAGCTTTGGCATCATGACATCGAGAAGATACAGGTCGGGAGTCATATTTTCGCTGATCTCTAATGCGCTAGCACCGTCTTCAGCGACCATGACTTGATAACCTTCATATTCAAGAGCGCGTCTTATCGCGCCACGGACTCCTTCATCATCTTCTGCTATGAGGATTCGGTTCTTCGCTAACACCGCTACTTACCTTTGAAATTTATGCGCCAACTCTATTGTGTCTTAAAATTTTACCTCGGCCACTGTATCTTCTCGGTTCTTAACTAATTCTTACCTACTTAGTTTCAGCCTATTGCTGGATTAGGTTTTGATTTAGTGAAGATCGAAGCGCGCTTGCTCTGGATAAGGGAAGAACTCTCCACCATCTGGGTGTTCATTACGTTCTTGAAGGGCAACCCACATCTCAGGGGTACTCAAATCTCCATGTGAATGATCGAACTTTGCGCTTATTTCGTTGGGGAATCGAAAGAATTTTTTGAATTCTTCTGGGAATACGTCATCTGCCCCAACGGTGAACCATGGCTCTGATGACATTTCATCTTCGTAAGTCCTAGCTTCAGGTATCGGGCGAAAGTTCACGTTATCCAAAAAGGCAAGCTCATCGTAGTCATAGAAAACAACGCTTCCATGGCGAGTTACTCCGAAATTTTTCGTGAAAAGGTCACCGGGGAAAATATTTGCCGCACCTAAATCCTTAATCGCTTCGCCGTAATCTAGGACAGCTTCACTGACGAGATCTTGAGGCATTTCGCTGATGTAGAGATCTAGCGGGTAGACCTTACGCTCAGTATATATATGATGAAAAATAACATCGCTTTCAGTGATAGTCACAGAACGGGATGCTTCATTAGCGAATTCTTCAAGAAGCTCATCTCCGAACCGGTCACGAGGGAAAGCAAGATCTTCAAAGAGCTGAGCATCTACCATTCGTCCGACTCGATCATGACTAAAGACCATCTGGTACTTCTCTAGCACTTGGCTCCTAGTTGTTTTTTTCGAAGGCGGAAAAGTATCTTTTATGACTTTAAATACGACACCGAACGAAGGAAGTGTAAAGACGATCATTACCATACCTTTTACTCCCCTAGCTGGTTGAAAACGATCTGCAGAGTTAGAGAGGTGCCGGTAAATAGCACGGAACAAGCTGGTTTTCCCGTGGGAACTATGGCCTATTGCCGTATATAGCTCTGCGACAGGCTTTAAAGGAATCAGCGACTTCACAAATGCGACAATTGCGCCTGGTTCCTGAGCATCTACGTGAAAATATGAGCGAGTGAAACCGAAAATTCGACTAGTTGCATTCTCTGTGAGAAGTGCAGCGTCTACTGCAATTCCCGAATCTAAAGATCTGAGTGGGATGATTAAGGGCGAGACTCTAGTCAAATGCCGGATCCGTCCGACAAGGTAAGCTCCTCTATTTCTATAGAAGACTGGTTTAAGCATGTCGATTTCGACAGGCATAGTCGATTCCCATGTTTCCGAAAGGTGTTGCTCTATTGCCTCAGCCACATTTGCAGCATCTCGGTTCAGGTCTATCCACTCGGCTCCTAATTTAAAAGAATTCAAAACT
>JAQWQL010000100.1 GCA_029244605.1 Acidimicrobiales bacterium
ATAGTCAATGGTCAGAAAGTTTGGTGCAGTGGGGGTAGATATAGTGATTGGGGAATTCTAATGGCGCGAACCGACCCACAGCTTCCGAAACATAGAGGCATTAGTTTTTTTCTGGTTGACATGCGTACTGAAGGTATTGAAACGAGACCTCTTCGTCAAATGACTGGGGAGACGGAATTCGACGAAGTTTTCTTCACCGATGTTCAACTTCCAGAAACCTCATTGTTAGGACCTGAGAATAATGGGTGGGCCGTCGGGATGGACATCTTAACGAAAGAACGAGGTTCGATTGGGGCTGGAGCTATCACAATGCAACGAAGACTTGATGCCCTTAAAGCATTAGCGGCGAAAGATCTTGATCCTATAAATCGACAACGGCTCGTTCAGCTTTTATCTAAAGGACGAAGCTACCACTATCTCGGCTTGCGTCAAGGTTCTGGTGCATCGGTCGCATCATCGTTGAATAAATTAGGAATAACGGAATTGATGTTCGAAACAGCTAATCTTCGAGCCGATATAGCCGATGTAGAGGCGATGCTTGTGGGTTCGGGGTCTGGAAGTCTTCTTTCCGCTCCCGGAGCTAGAATCGCAGGAGGGACATCACAGGTGCAGAGGAATATTATCGGAGAGCGCATCCTCGGATTACCGAAAGAACCCCGACCCGAATAAGTAAGGTTTCGCGCTGAAAAAGGTTAACTGCTGCAGCTAAGCATCGAACAACCGGGTCGATGACGTGCCCAATCAGGCCGCTTGGACGCCCAGTGCTCATAATCAGGTTGTTCGTCGTATGGGTTTCTAAGAACGTCGAGCAGCTGATGAGTCATGGAGATATCCTCGTTTTCTGCTGCGTCTATCGCTAGTTGAGCGAGGTAGTTCCGGAGAACATATTTAGGGTTTACGGATTTCATTATTGAGCCTCGCTCATCGGCTTCAAGCCCAGATATTTTGCTTACCTCAAGATATCGCTTGACCCAGCTCAAAATCTGCGCTTGTGTGCCCCCATGGAAATCAGAAGGTTCGTAATACGCTTCTTCCAAAGGAAGTATCGTTTCGATGGTCGCCAGATCGGGATCTGTTGAAGTATCGATGTCAATGAGTCTCCGGAAGAAGATAGTCATGTCGGTCTCGGCGCTATCTAGAAGGGTGAACAGTTCAGTAACCAATTCCTTGGCAGGTTCATTTGTCAATGAAGATAACCCAAGCTTTGAAGCCATCATTTCCGACCAATAGGAGTTAAAAGTAGGCATAAATGTGTCAAGGGCGGTTTGTAGCAGATCTACTTCGTGTACTGCTGGGACGAGTGCGTTTGCTAGCTGGGCGAGATTCCAATGGGCTACTGCTGGTTGATTGCCAAACCTGTATCTTTTATGGGCCTTGTCTGTTGTGTTCGGAGTCCAATCAGCATCATAATTGTCGATCCACCCATATGGGCCGAAATCTATCGTCAACCCATGGATTGACATGTTGTCGGTGTTCATAACCCCATGTACATATCCGACTCTTTGCCAATGGGCGATCATTTCCGCAGTAGTTTGGACGACTTCACGAAAAAACTCGACGTATGTTTCAGGTGATGGTTCACCCAGGTGAGGGTAATGGTTTCCGATTACGAACTTCAATAGCTTTTCGAGTTCTTCGATTTGTCCTCTTGAGGTGAAGATTTCAAAATTCCCGAACCTGATAAATGAAGGAGCTACGCGACAAACCACCGCACCTGTTTCATAGGCTGGGTTACCGTCGTAGAACATATCTCGCATTACCTGATCTCCGGTGGTGCATAAGCTCAGAGCGCGAGTTGTCGGAACACCGAGATGAAACATGGCTTCGCTACAAAGGAACTCTCGGATAGATGATCGTAGGACAGCCCTACCATCTCCACTTCGAGAGTATGGTGTTCGGCCAGCTCCTTTAAGTTGAAGCATGAGATGGTCACCTTCGGTCCCGATAACTTCTCCAAGGTTGATAGCTCTTCCGTCACCCAATTGGCCAGCCCAGTTGCCGAACTGATGGCCCCCGTAGCACGCAGCATGTGGGTCCATTCCATCCGTAAGAGCGTTCCCTGAGAAAACCTGAGTGAAATATTCTGACGATGCTTCGGACTTGCTTATTCCTACGATATCCAATACCTCTTTAGAGGTCGCAAGGAGCCTGGGGCTAGCAGTTCTCGTCGGTTGCACTCTCGAGAAAAAAGACCTTTGAACCTGCCTGACCGTATTCTCTACTTCTGGGTCAGCTGGAAGTTGTGATGAAAACCGGTTATCGAACCGAAGTCCTTTTAAGGGAACGGATTCTAAAGGCTGGTCAGTAAGAGTCACTATCAGCCCTGTAGTGATTTTCGATCTCGATTCGTAGTCGCATACCTTAAGAATAGTTCGCAGGAAATAAAATGACCATCTACGATCTGACTTGTGACTTCTCCCAATGTCGTTGATCCATATGGGGACGACCCTGTCCCGGAAATAGCCCCAGTAAGGCGCGGCGAAGATCTTAATTGGGAAGTTATCGAAGGCTTTCTTCGCCGAGAACTACCGGATGACTTAGACGCTTCAGGCTCTTTCATGGTCCAGCAATTCCCGAACGGTGCTGCAAACCTCACGTATCTGATCTCTTTCGGCGAAACGGAACTCGTCCTGAGACGTCCCCCATTTGGGACGTTGGCGCCTGGAGCTCACGACATGGCTAGAGAGTATAAAGTCCTTTCCCGTTTGTGGAAGATCTTTCCTAAAGCACCTCGCGCCTTCGTGTTTACCGACGACGCGTCTATTGCTGGATCAGACATGTTCGTCATGGAACGCAGAAGTGGTGAAGTCATCAGAGGCGTTATTCCTCATTCGATGCGTCACCATGTTGATTTAGGTAGGCGAATCGGATTTGCGTTAACTGACGCAGTTAGCGAATTCCACCTACTTGACCCATCTGATGTCGGTCTAGAAAATCTTGGGAAACCGGATGGTTTCGCTGAACGACAAGTTAGAGGGTGGAAAAAACGCTGGGACCTAGTGAGCGACGAGAGATATGACGCAATAATGGGTGAAATCCATAGAAAACTTTCAGATTCGATCCCTACACCTCAACGGGTTTCATTCGTCCATAACGATCTCAAGCTTGATAATTGCATGTTTCGACCGGACAACCCCGATGAAGTAGAAGCAATCTTTGACTGGGATATGACAACGCTTGGAGATCCTCTCATTGACCTTGGTACTCTCCTAAATTACTGGCCTGACCCCGACGATGACCCTGAGGTTACCCGAGGAGGTCATGATGGTCTCGGCTCAGTTGGGCTTCCGAAGCGCTCAGAGATCGTTGAACACTATGCCCAAGTGTCAGGACTCGACCTTTCCCGCATTGGATGGTACGAAGCTTTCGGTCAATGGAAAACCGCCACTGTTCTACAGCAGCTCCATTATCGATGGAAGGTAGGAGACAGCAAAGACGAACGCATGGCGCTGATTGCTGATGCTCTCCCGAAATTCACCGAGACGGCCCTAGCGTTGCTTTCGTAACGTTACTCTTCCGCGTCGTATGTGAACATCTCACGGAGTTCGCGCTTTAGGATTTTTCCGCTGGCGTTACGCGGGATCACATCAACAAACTCAACTGCTTTTGCTGTTTTGAATGGTGCGAGCTTCCCTACGCAATGCTTTATCACATCCTGCTCAGAGAGGCTTTCGTCAGCTCTGACGATGACAGCTAATGGTGATTCGCCCCATTTCTCTGATGGGATACCTATCACCCCAGCGTCATTGATCAGTTCGTGTGAGAGGAGAACATTTTCAATTTCAGCCGGATAAACATTCTCTCCACCTGAAATCAACATATCTTTCACCCGGTCAACGATCGTTACAAAACCGTCACTGTCCATCGTTGCGATATCGCCGGTCTTTAACCAACCTTCAACAAGCGTTTCAGCATTCGCTTCAGGCCTGTTCCAATATCCGACCATGATGTGCGGTCCTTTCACTTCTACTTCGCCAGCTTCATCAGGGGCGCACTCGTTTCCATCTTCATCAACAACTCGGACTTCAGTGAATGTAAAGGCCTTACCGGTTGATCCTGCTCTGGTAACCGCATCTTCAGATGAGATAATGCAGGCAGGTCCACATGTTTCAGTGAGGCCGTATACTTGATGAATCTCTATGCCCATTTCTGTGTACGTCTCGATAAGAGACACAGGGACTGGGGCAGCTCCACTGATCACATTTCGGAGTGTCGTGTGGTCATGGTTTTCTGCGTCGTAGGTCAGGAGCATAAATTGCAACATAACTGGAACCATCAGTGTTGTATTTATCTTTTCGTCGCGAATCAAGTCCCAAGATGCTGCGGGGTCGAAAGACTTCATCAGTGTTATCGACCCTCCTACGAACACTGACGTTATGATCGGCGTTAATGCGCCCACATGGAATAGTGGAAGCGCGTTAAGGAACCGGTCGTAATGTTGCATGTCGGCGGTTGTCGCGTTTGTAATGTTGGCCCATAAGACTGTGTCGTGGCTGTGCATGACTCCTTTGGGTAGGCCGGTCGTTCCAGACGTGTACATTATGAAAACAAGGTCGTCGTCGTCGCCTTCGATTTCGGGTTCAGTAGTGGAAGAGGATCCCATCCAGTCGTCGTAGTCAAGGGCGCCTTCTGTTGTTTCTCCACCAACCTGTATCCAGTTTGAGATTTGGGTCTTATCGCCTCGGCTGCGAAGCTCTGAAGCTAGTTCAGTGAATTCTTCGCTGAAGAGTAAGACAGTTGTTCCGGCATCGTCGAGTATGAATTCAAGCTCGTCTGCGACGAGGCGCCAATTCAGGGGGACGTTCACAGCACCAATTTTTGCAACGGCAAAGAATGTTTCGACAAACTCCTTTCCGTTCATGAGAAGTAATCCAACACGATCTCCTTTCGCAATACCGAGGTCTTTCAAAGAATGCGCGACCTGATTAGAGCGGTCATTTAATTCTCGGTAGGAAAGTCTATTGTCGGTCGCAGGTTCGTAAATCGCTTCCAAATCTGTGTCGCGTCGAGCTCGATTTGTAAGGAATTCACCTATATTCTGTGCCATATCTACCCCTTTAGTAAGCGGAACTTCTTTTTCAGTCTCGATATGAGGATAGATCCAAATCTTAAATGAACAAAATTTCAGAAGAGTCGGTAAGGTCTAGACATGTTTAGAGCAGTTAAATCAGTACTTCGATTCAGAAGATTTGAGCGAAATTCTGCTCTTCGTCGCCTCAATAAGGCAGCAAATATTGAAGATCTTCGCAAAATCTGTATGCGTCGACTCCCTGCGGGTGTCTTTGGGTACATCGATGGGGCCGCAGAAGATGAACGAACGGTTCAACGAAATACCGCTGTCTTCAGTCAGGTCACGTTCAAGCCGCGAGTCTTACGAGATGTAGCAAACATAAATCTTTCAACCGATGTTCTCGGCGTTCCCGTGTCCTTTCCGTTTATTATTTCGCCTACTGGGTTCACGAGGATAGCTCACCCTCTTGGAGAGATAGCGGTCGCACGGTCAGCTGCTGAAAATCACATTCCATTCACGCTCTCAACCATGGCCACACGATCTATCGAAGAAATCGCTGCTCTGGCCAACCCAGCCTTTCAAGATGAACCTAGTCGAGTTTCCAGTTCAGCTCGGAACTGGTTCCAAGTCTATGTCTGGAAAGACCGAGGTCTTCTTAAAGAACTGCTAGATCGGGCCAAAGACGCACATTTCGAAGCGATCATGATTACGGTCGATACTGCGGTTTTAGGAAGGCGGGAACGTGACGTAAGAAAGGGATTTACCCTACCGCCGAAAGTTGGGGTAGATACTATCTTCGATGGTATGAAGCATCCTGCGTGGACTTGGGGGTTGCTGCGAAACGACCCGATACGTTTCGCGAATGTTGTCGGCTCTGGAACTGAGGATGGCTCTACAGCCATAACTCTTGCCGATCATGTCAATGCGCAGTTTGACCAGTCGCTTTCATGGAAAGATATCGAATGGTTCCGGGATGTATGGGATGGTCCGATAGTGCTCAAAGGGATTCAAACTGTTGAAGATGCAAAAATTGCCGCCACACAAGAGATAGACGCAATCGCTCTGTCAAACCATGGAGGCCGGCAACTCGATGATGCCCCTGCTCCTCTTGAGTTGATTGAACCTGTTATCCAATCAGTAAACGGAGAAATAGAAGTGTACTGTGATGGGGGTATTAGACGAGGCAGCGACATTGTGAAAGCAATGGCTCTTGGAGCAACAGCTTGTATGGCGGGACGCCCCACTTTTTATGGTCTTGGAGCGGCAGGTCAGAGGGGAGTGGGTTGGGCTTTGGACTTCCTTCAAGATGGAATGGCAAGGACGATGGCACTGCTCGGGGTGAGGGACGTGAAAGATCTCGGCCGCGAGCATATTAATTGGGAGTAGTGGTCTTTAGGTAGCGTTTTTGTTTGGACCAAAGGGTCAAAGAAGACAGTTGCGCCGCCAGGTATAAATTGGGCAGAGGCGTGATCTCAGTATTCTACGTTCTTGCTTCGTCGAAATCGAATGCGGTAGCACGCCCCGAGATAGCGAACAATGTAGCCGCGACCAAAAACAGGCAACCCATGATGGCAACGACCCACCGTGGACTGAACTGGTCAGCTAAAGGACCTTGAATTATTGACCCTAGAGGTGCTCCAATCGTAAAAACCATAAGGTACATCGCCATTACTCTCCCGCGTACCGGTTCGGGAACAAATAGTTGCAAGGTTGTGTTGGTTGTAGTCGCCATTACCAGATGAGCGCAACCCACCAGAAAAATACTGAGCAAGCCGACATAGTAGATTTTTGTGGATGCTAAAAGGAGTTCGCCACACCCATATAACGCTAACGAAGTAATTAATAGGCTCGACTTTTTAAATCTCGTTCCGAACGCGGCAAGCCATGGGGCAATCATTACGGCCCCAATTCCGTACGTGGACATTAGTAGCCCAAATTTGAATTCGCCGACTTCAAAAATCTTTTCACTGAAAAGAATAATGTGTACTTGAACGAGAGGAGCTCCCAATATTGCGACCAGGCCTGCGGCGATGTATCCAGTGATTATTGTCTTTTGTGTCTTCGCGTATGCCCACCCTTTCGCAAACTGGCTCAATTGCGAATCTTTCCGCCCAGCTAAAGGACTCGGCGCTGTCGCGGGAAGCGATAAGAGGGTAAAGAACACTAAAAAAAATGAAATTCCATTGCCGAGAAACGCCCACCCCGGGCCGGAAACAGCAAGGAGAACTCCTCCAAGGCTAGGGCCGATGGCTCTGGCGGCATTAAACTGAGTCGAATTCAAAGTAATCGCATTCATTAGAACGTCCCTTGGGACGAGGTCAGCAACGTATGCTTGCCAGGCAGGGAGAGCGTACCCATTAGCGAACCCATAGATGATATTAATTCCGACATAGACCAGAGGCTCTCTTACGCCAGACCACCAGAAGACAGCATTTGAGATAGCGATAATGCCAAGAAAAATTTCGCAAACAAGAAGAATATGTCTGCGTGACAACCGGTCAGCCAATGGCCCAGCAAAGGGCCCGACAAGAGCCATGGGAATCATGAGGGCAAATACAGAAACCCCTACCCATGTTCCTGATTCGGTCATTTGGTACATAATGAATGGCGAAGCAATCCCTTGCAGCCAGCCCCCACTGTTCGAAACCAGTCCAGCGAACCAGAAACGCCTGAAATCACGGATCTTTAATGCACTTATTGCATCAGACAGCCTTGCTTTCTCTATTTCGGGGGGTACGTCGTTCAAAGTTTCCTAAATGTGGTTATCTGCGTCAAAGAAAAGAGTTGAATATTCGTCGCGCAATTTTGACCTTTGAATTTTACCCATAGCATTTCGGGGAAGTGAATCAACGAGGACATATTTTTTTGGTTGTTTGTAGCTAGCGATTCGTGATTTGAAATATTCACCCACTGCGACCTCCGAAAAATCCCCATCTGGGATAAGAAATGCTGTTACCGCTTCCCCAAGATCTGGATGGGGAAGGCCGACAACTACACACTCATTAACATTAGGAATCTCTTCAAGGTAGAGTTCGACCTCTTTGGGGTAAATATTTTCCCCTCCGGAAATGATCATGTCGTTTGATCGCCCCTGAAGAGATACCCTCCCGTGTTTATCGAGAGATCCGATATCTCCGGTGATGAGGTATCCGTCCTTCGTAAATGCAGCGGCTGTCTTTTCCAGTTGCCTCCAATATCCCGAAAACAAGTGACTTCCGCGGACCTCGACAACCCCGAGTTCGTCAATGTCGCATTCTCGGTCATCTTGTGCGACGCGTAGTTCCATATCTGGAAGAGGAAACCCGACTGTCCCTGGAATTCGTTCTCCCTCGAGTGGATTTGAAGTAATGATTCCCGCCTCAGTCATCCCGTACCGCTCAAGAATCCGGTGGCTAGTTTGCCTTTGGAATTTTTCATGAACGAGCTCAGACATAGGGGCCGACCCGGAAGTGAAAAGGCGCATATGGGCACATAGGTCATGGTCAAATCGACTATCGCCGAGCAGGCGGGCGTAATGCGTCGGAACCCCCATCATGACTGTTGCCTCGGACATATTGCTAATAATGGATTCGGGGTCAAATTTGTTTAGAAAGATAACTTCCGATGCGCTCAACATGGCACAATGCAGAGCTACAAAAAGGCCATGTACATGGAAGATCGGAAGACAATGGAGAAGGATATCTTCGGATTCGAACCCCCAGATATCGTGTAACGCTATTGCGTTAGCAATTAAGCCCCTATGGGTGAGCATCGCTCCTTTCGGCTTTCCTGTTGTCCCACTGGTATAGAGCATCGCAGCAAGGTCAGACCCTGATCGTTGAGTAACTTCATCGGTTCCTTGAAGCGAATCCGCCAACGAGGTTAAGCTCCCATGACCTCTTCCAAGTGTTTCAGATCGAGCGTCTACGCTCTGGGAATTTTCATGAGAGAAGACGACGAGCGAGGGTTCAGCATCTTGGAAAAGGTATGCGGTTTCCTCTACCGTGTTCTTCGGGTTTGAGGGGACGTATACCGCTCCGGATTGGAGGCAGGCAAGGTAGAGCGCCACAGCATCGATCGATTTTTCAACCTTTACGAGAACTCTATCTCCTTCCTTCACCCCACATTTCTCAAGCGCAGCAGCATACTGTCCCGACATCCTGAAGCACTCGGAGTACGATAAGGGACTTCGTTCAGGGTCGCGAAGAAAAACGTTCGAAGGGTATTTAGCGCCCCTCTCGCGAAGCACTTGGAAAAGGTTGCTTTCCATATACCCAACTTACACGGAGTCTGCAGAGGGAAGCCCTTTGGAGCCGCGCCCGATTAATACCATAGATACCAATATCAGCGAGCCTCCGACGAGAAGAGGCCAGCTCGCACTTTCTTTAAAAAAGATCATTCCCCCAACAACTCCAAATAGGGGTAGGAAGTATCCAATGACTGATACCTGTCCCGTAGTGCCGATTTGATTTGCTCGAAAGATAGAAAGAAACGCTAGGAAAGTTGTTATCCCGAAAACAAATAAGACAATGAAATGCCATGTAGCGAGTCCTCCATCTGGCTGGGTCGCTCTGTCCATCGTGTAGGTGAGTATCAAGGCTACGATTCCAGCTGTGAAAAGGTTAGGGGCAATAAGGGCCATCGGTTCATGACGGAGCGAATAGTAGCGGGTAAGAACTCCAGCCGATCCACCCAGAGCTGATCCAGCGAGAACGATAAGGATATCGCTGAGCGACCCCTTATCTCCGACCGAGTCGATGGTAAGCATCATCACTCCTCCATAGGCAAGGACAAGTCCAGCTCCTTTTAGAGAATTGAAGCGTTCGTCAGCAAAAACAAAATGAGCGACAACCGCAGTGAAAATAGGGCCAAGCGAAATGAGTAACGTGACGATACCCGCAGGGAGCTCATCGAAACCATAGTTGAAGATCAGTGAAGGGCCTGCGCCAGCGAAAACACCTAAAAGTATCCCTGGGGCAACAGCGGCTTTCGTTAACTGATTTCGTTTATATCCGGTTCCAAAGGCAAGGACGCCACTAATAAGAAACGGGATCCAAGTAATAGTGAATGGGTCGATTCCATCGTTGGTAAGTTTTTTTACTAAAAGAGCGCCAGCTCCGAACGTCAGCCCCGTAAAGGCAACGTATGACCAAACGCTCGTCGAAAGCCGATGAAGAGAAGGTGATGAGGGCATGAGAGCACCACCTTACTTCACATTGGGCTGATCGGGTCTTATCAAAGGTAGCCCACCCGCAACCAAGTTCTCTGATGACTCCTCACCGTGAACTTCGTGTGACTAGTATAAAAATGATATTAATTGGAGTTAGAGATGGTAGATATTCCGGGAACGCTAGCGGAGGTCACTGCTCCGTGGCTATCATCCCAGCTCCATGACGCCGGCCACGCTCTCCCCTCTATCGAGTCTCTCTCGCTGAAACCAATGGATGGCTTTACTGGAGCCATGGGAGAAGTCGGGATTTTTGAAGTCATTTGGGAAGATGGAGATAGGGAAGACCTCCCTCAGACATTTGTAGCGAAATGCCCGCTCGATGACGTTACCGCTCGGTGGTACAACACGATCATGCAGTTCTACGTCCGAGAAGCAGGTTTTTACAATGATCTCGTCCATGAGATAGATATGCGCATTCCAAAATGTTGGATTAATCTCTTCGATCCAGAAACAGGGAAAGCTTTTCTTCTACTTGAGCATCTCGTCGAAGCACAGAAAGGGGATATCCTCACAGGCTGCTCTGTTCCCGTCATGAAAAAACTCGTATCTGATTTAGCTACCATGCACGGAAAGTTCTGGATGGATGAGCGCCTTTTGGATGTTCCTTGGCTTATCGACTGGCAGGCAGAAAGCCTCAAGCTCGGAATTGAAATGACACAAACTGCGTGGAATGCGCTTGCAGAGGCCGAACCTGGACGCTACCCCAAAGACCTTTTCGAAGTACTCGACCGAAGTTGGATTAACAATACTGTTGATTGGCTGGGCCGATATGCCGACCGCCCCTGGACCTTAACCCACATCGATTATGAATTGGACAACATCCTTATTGATGAGGATGGCCCGATTATTTTAGATTGGCAAAGCATTATGCGCTCTCACCCAGGTGTTGACCTTGGGTGGCTGCTTGCGGCTTCTCATAACGAGGAAACTCTCGATATTGAACCTGAACTCCTTGCACTGTACCGAAGCAAACTTGCTGAAGCCGGCGGCCCTATATGGTCAGAACAAGAACTCGAAGAAGCCCTTGCATGGGGGATTCTCTATCCAGTATCTTGCCAATGCGTCCCGTATCTTCAGGACGTAACGGCCTATGGGTCTGGTGCGGAAAGAATGCATAGGAGATTCGAAAAGTTCCTTCAGGGGTCCATCGATGCTGCTGTCCGTTGGAACGTAGTCGAACACATCGGCCCTTTGTGTTAGGCCTAGGTTGAACAGTGGACCTCATCATCGTAAGACACGCACGCCCAGAACGTGAAGAAAAGTCAGAAGGGGAAGGGCCTGCAGACCCCGGATTATCTCAAACCGGTCGGATGCAAGCTGAAGCTGTCGCCGATTTTTTAGAGAGCGAAAATCTTGACCATGTGATTTCAAGCTCTATGAAACGTGCTTATCAAACTGCCGATCCGCTAGCGCAAAGGCTTGGATTCGAAGTCATTCAACGTGATGACTTGCGTGAATCAGATCACAATAGTTCTGCCTATGTCCCTGTAGAAGAAATGACGCTTGATTCTCCAACTGTTCAGGCGTACATCAACGATCCGTTAGCTATGTTCGAAGGTGATTACGAAGGTTTCCGCAAGCGTGTACATGAGGCGTTCGATCAAATCGTTAAAGACTTTCCAAGCCAGAAAGTAGCTGTTGTCTGTCATGGAATGGTCATTGCCGTTTACCTTCAGATCCTTTGGGGGTTAGAAAATCCCCTATCTATTCGATCTGACTACACGGGGGTGACAAGAGTAGAAGCTTCTGGATCTGGCCTGCGTACAGTTCGTAGTATTAACGAGACAGGACATGTCCGTCATTTGCTTGAACGCCCGAAGTTCTAAATGTTCTATACGTGAACACCCTTATTGAAGTTCATTGCCTTAGGTCAGGCTAGAGAAATCCACTCCTGTAAGTTCTATACTTCGTTCCCAGAGAGCTCGACCATCATGAACATCGTATGCGGCCTTTTTGGCTTGGACTTTCACTGCTAGTCCACGAGTCTGCATCCGTTGATTAGGGCCATAGTAGTCACCACTAGCAGCTGCAGGGTCTGTCGCTGCTCGTAACGTGGGGACTGCTCCGGCAAGGGTCGATTGTACGAAGTAGGGGCCGAGAGCTTTTAAACTATTTTCGATAAGCCGGTCAAATAATGATTCTGATTTCAGGTTCGAACTGATGTTTGAATGTGCCATTCCTGGATGGGCGGCAACTGATAAGGTATCGGCGTTGCCAGCACGACGTAATCTTCTATCTAGTTCGGCGGTGAAGACTAAATTCGCGAGTTTGCTCTGGGCGTAAGCCCGCATGCGCCCGTAACGGTGGGTTGACTGGAGGTCGTAGAAGTTTAATCTGCCTTGCCGATGGGCGTTACTTGCCACATTCACGACGCGCCCATTATTTTGGGCAGCTAGGTTGTCGATCAGGAGGCCTGTTAGTGCAAAGTGGCCCAAATGATTCACTCCGAACTGGAGTTCAAATCCATCGACTGTGGTCCCCTTAGGAACTGCCATGATGCCGGCATTGTTGATAAGGGTATGTAAAGGAATCCCGCGTTCATTGAACGTGTCAGCAAATTCTTTGATGGATGAAAGATCAGCAAGATCTAGGGGTTGTGTTTCGACGTTAGCTGATGGGTTTTCTGTACGTATTTGCTTTATTGCCTCATCCCCCTTAATTGCATTCCGGACAGCGAGTATGACATGCGCTCCCCGCTGGGCGAGGATTCGAACGGTTTCATACCCAATACCAGAATTTCCTCCAGTAACTATAATGACTTTGCCTGTTTGATCAGGGGTGTCTTGTTCTGTCCATCCAGTAGATTCGGCCATCGGTTCAAGATATATCGGGGAATGGATTCCGGCAAGGCTAAGGCCAATCTTGTAGAAGAAAAGTAGACGGGTGTTATTTAGATTCTCGTGGGAGGATAAAGATACCTTCGGCTGTTACACACATCTTTTCTTCCGATCGTAGCTCTCCGCGCATGACGACTTTCCGTTCCTCAACCTGATGAACCCATCCTTTTAGAGAGAGCTCTGTATCTAAAGGTGTCGGTGCCTCGTACCGTACCGTGAGTGTTCCAGTGAAGCCGCCATATCCCGAGACAACACCGGTGACTCCTAGCAATTCGTCCATTAGTGCAGCGACATGCCCTCCGTGGACAGCTTCGGGAGGGCCACAGTATTGAGAGTCGAAAATTCCCCTGCCGAGGAGAAATTCGTTCTCTTTCCAGAAATAGAAAGGAGGAGAAATCGGGTTTAGAGGGCCGATCAGTGGGCTATAGGGGAAAAATTCTTGTGGCTCTACTTCGCTGAAATCAAACCGGACTGGTGTATCAGGCCGGAAAGAATATTCTTCCGGTCGAAGACCTGCCTGCATCCTTTCACCATTAACTTTATGGGGCAGTAATTGGTCCTTTATATCCGTAAGCGCATCACCTAGTTTCTCAATCGACCCCCCCTGGCTTACATAGCGGTCGAAATCGGTCGTTCTGAATGTACTTATAACGGATCTAAGTTCAGCAACAAGTTCCTCAGGGGATTCCATCACCAGAGTTTAGATGAAGGCTCTTCTCTTCTGAGGTTTATCGCTTTGGTATGATGAGAGTACCTCGAAGCGCAAAATGATCACTTATATAGAACGCTTTCTCCTCAACTACTATCGGGGTGTCGATCACTTCAAGGTCGACGACTTTAATTTCTGGGTGCGTAAAACATCGAGTGAAGTTTGCTCTGAACCTTGGGGCCCCTAAATGAAATCGATTCTTGAAGCTATCCCATGTGGGTTTCGGTGGAGGGGGGGCGAGTAAACCTGAATCGCGAATAAGCTTGACTTCTGAAGCTCTCGTATTGGTATCTCCAATGATCGCAACAATGTCATTTGGGCAACCAGCGACCACCGCAGAAAGTTGGTCCCGACGTGCGTTACCTTCTCCACTTCCTGGATAAAGATGGACGTTCGCTATGGTCAATCCTAGATTTCCGAAAGTAGTAAGAAGCCCGCACCCCCGTATAGCTGAATGCTCGATGGAGCTGTCCATTAACTTATGCGAAACCAAAGTTGCTAGGTGTCCGCTGTGACTCCGGGGATTTTCCTTCACCATGTCGTGAGTTTCAACGAAGGGGACGATACCTGGAAGCTCTTGAAGCAGCACAATGTCAGGTCCGGTATCTAGGATTTGCCGGCGAAATGCTTCTTCAGTGTTATCTTGCTCCCATAGCACCGGCGCTTCAGCGGACCCCTGGAGCATAGCTAAATTCCAGCTGAGAAAACTTATTTCAATGTGCGCAGGCGTCACCGGAATCGATTTCTAATCTCCCATATGCCAGGAGTACCAGTCGTGGTAGTGCTGGATGCGGGACTCATCGTCGTTCAATACTTGTTTCTTGAATCCCCTGGAACGCATTCCATTCTGTACATCACGTATAAGGTGCACGTCCTGATCGACAGTGATATCCATTGTCTTCTTACCTGCTATTACATCTTCCTGAGTAAATTCCTCGCGTTCGGGACGTTCCTCGGGAATCGGTTTTGGCTTTGGCATAAATTGAAGGTCAGCGACTATTTCTGCTTCTTCATTTGGTGGCATCACAAGAGTGATCTTGTCCCAATAGCATTTGCTCGGATCACTTTTGTGCGGTCGTGCTCTCATCAGCAGCACCTTGTCCGGCTGGAGAGTGATAAGCATGTTCGGGAAGATATTGTGTTGGAAAATGTCGCTTAGCTCTTCATCATCGAGGAGGTCATAGTTATAGCCCAGTTGTGGTGCCATATCTCTTCTCGTTTTTTGTACGTCTTCTCTAATGTCGAGAACGCGCCCCCGGTACTCTTCAGGATCCATCCCGAGAGACAATAACTGTCCCCGCATCAATTTGGTTGGCTCCTCTGGGATAGGAAGTCGGGTATTGACGGTAAAACCATCAATGTACACGCTGGTATGCCCATTTTTCCATAGCCGAACCCTACTTGTTGGACAGTCAAAAATAAGCGCGTGCTGGGGGTGGATGTGTTCCACATGGTACAGCTCGCCAAAGTTATCAAACACTGCTTTCCAATTGCATTCAAGGTGAACAGTTTGATCCTGCGCCACCTCCATCTCCTCAAGACGGTAATGTTCGATTTGTTCTTTCAATGGACCTATGTATTCATCGAATGGCGGCGCATCATCATCCATACACACCCACACTAATCCCGCCCATATTTCTGTTCTGACCGGTATCAGCGACTGGGATTCGCAGTCAATTCCTTGGCTAAATCGGCCTTCATCAGGCACGACAGTAAGGGCTCCATTACGCCCGTATGTCCAGCCGTGATAGGGGCAAACAAAATCCTTGATCCAACCGCGCTCATTGACCATAATGCGTGCTCCGCGATGCTGGCAGGCGTTGTAGAAGGCAGCTATTTCCCCATCGTCCGTGTGGGAAACCAAAATAGATTCTGGCCCAATATTAAAGACAAAATACTCACCAGGTTCAGCGACATCAGAGGCTACTCCTGCGTACAGCCATGTTCGAGGCCAGAGATATTCCCATTCCTTGTTGAGGACCTCAGAAGAAAGATAGCGTTCAGCAGTTATTTCTTTTCGGCCGCTGGGAGCATTTGCATCTTCTTGAGTTTGCTCCCTTTCTCTAAGTACGTCGGTCATGTCCCCTCCTAACTACAAGGATAGCTAATTACACAGGAGTTGTGAAGTTGTTGGTAGTTTGTAGTGCCTTTAGTCTTCATGCGATACGGTCCCTACTATGGATAAACCTCGCATCCTCCAAGATATTCGGGTCATAGACATGACCCAGTACTTAGCGGGCCCGACTGTAACAAGAATGCTCGCAGAGATGGGAGCAGACATCATAAAGGTAGAGCGCGTCCCCTTCGGAGACCCGACCCGTAATTATGCGATAGTTCATGAATCTGGAAGAAGCGGATACTTCGTTCAACAGAACCGCGGGAAGAAAAGTTTGTGTATCGACTTTGACCACCCCAAGGGCCAACGCATTCTCAAAGATTTACTAAAAGACGCAGACGTTTTCGTCGAAAATTATGGTCCGGGGGTACTTGAACGTAGGGGATTCGATTGGGAAGCAGTCAAACAGATCAACCCAAAGCTCGTCATGGCATCGATATCTGG
>JAQWQL010000017.1 GCA_029244605.1 Acidimicrobiales bacterium
GGGGCTAATTATGGGAACAATATGGGTACACGCTGAAACGCAAGATGGTCAAGTCTCTACCATCACACTTGAATTACTTGCAAAGGCCAGAGAACTAGGTGATGTTGTTGCAGTACATGCTGGCAATGACGCCGAAGCTGCAGCCGCTGAACTAGGAGCTCATGGAGCGTCTAGCATCCTCACCACTGGTGACCTAGATGGAGGGTTAGTTGGTCCGGCGTTATCTTCCGCTTTAGCTGGAGCCATTGAATCCGAATCTCCCTCCGCGATACTCTTTGGGACCACATATGGCGGTCGTGACGTAGCTGGCAGGCTCTCAGTCAAGCTAGATGCCCCCGTCATAACAAATATCGTTGACCTCATGGATGATGGAGGATTGACCGGGGTTGAACCTGTTTTCGGTGGAACAACAAATGTCAAAACCAGGTTTACCAGCGACAAGCCAGGAATATTCCTTGTCCGCCCAAAATCATTCACTGCAGAATCAGTGGACGGACCACCCGCCGCAGTTAATGAGATTTCGGTTCCTGACCTAGGAAATACAGGAGCTGCGAAGATTAATAGCCAATTCGTTGAAGAATCAGATGGGCCAAAGCTCGATGAAGCAGCCATCGTCGTCTCAGGAGGTCGAGGCCTCGGAGAAGCCGAGAAGTATCACCTTATTGAAGACCTAGCGCAGAAACTCGGAGGAGCCGCTGGTGCTTCTCGGGCGATTGTCGATGCTGGCTGGGTACCTTATAGCTACCAGGTGGGGCAAACAGGCAAGGTAGTCAAACCCGATGTTTATATTGCCGCAGGCATCTCTGGAGCCACGCAACACATGGTAGGAATGAAGGGGTCAAAAACTATTATTGCTATCAACAAAGACCCTGAAGCCCCAATCTTCTCCATAGCCGACCTCGGAATTATCGGTGACGTCCACAAGGTACTTCCTGCTCTTCTCGAAGCTTTAGACGCAAGATAGCCTTCTCTACATGCATGGAGGCGACTAAATGGCCTTCACGATCAATCTAGTTGCTCTCCTAATCGTCATTGGGCTTACCTACGCTGGGATGATGTGGCTAGCTGGAGTCGTCCACCGCTCTAGAGAAACACAAGAGGGTGACGATAGTGCTACCTCACCTGATATTTAGGCCTCTAAAAAATAGAAAAACCCAAACCAATTAGGTTGGGCGAAGTCCCCCTATTTTAGCACAGCTAGATTTTCGATGACGCCAAAAATAAGGGTAAAGCAGAAATTCGAGGGGTTTTTTGAAATTACGTACAGGAATCAGCGTGATTTAGGAGAAAATTCCCTCCACAGACCACACTAATGATCTATTTAATAGATCATTAAGGAGGTTATTCATCCACTACAGAGATTTAGGGTTGTTTTGTGGTCAGATAACCGGCCATGGGTATCGTCTCCCAGATGGGTCAACAGGAAAGATGCCAGACTCGAGAAGAATTCGTGCTCTTTGGTACGTCGCTTCACACTCTGACTCATCTAAGTAGCTTGCTAGGGCCTCTGGGAAGGGTGAAGAAATCAATCTTTGAAGATCGTCTAAAATCTTTTGCGGTATTGGTTCACCCGCCCAATCCCAGATCACCGTCCGAAGTTTGAAGTCAACATGGAATGTAAGACCATTGTCGATAGCCCATACTTTGCCGTGCCTGTCCCAAAGGCAGTGGCCCCCTTTTCGGTCGGTGCTATTTGCTACGAAGTCAAAAGCACAAATCTTTTTCAACGTTTCATGATTCTTTGGTTCCTTAAGGATGTCGAAATAGTTAATGCTCAAATCGCAAGGGATAAATAATTGAATAGACCCTTCCCCAAGTGGGCCATTCCGGCGAATGGTTGGGGGGACTATATCCCACCCGAGAAAATCCGAAAGCTCATATGCAACTACCTCTCTTAGGAAAAGGTGTTCGGGAAAATCCCACAAAGGCCTTTCACCTCTTCCCGGTTTGTATATTCCCTGCAGGTCTAGGTTCTCACATGAAACATCAATGAGATATGTAGCGTTTGAACTCCAAGGCATTTGCCCGACTAAGTCAATTTCGCCATGAAGTAAAGCATCTACTGCCCTTTTGTTTGGGATTGGGTCCCTATCTCGAAATGGATTCTCTTGGGAAGCCATTAGAACGCTAATTGGAACATGGGCACCAACCATCGCTGTGATTTAACGGCTCACCGCAGTAGATGCACGGTGGCCTTCCAGCTTTTACGACATCAGATGCGCGGGTAACGAATGCTTTAACTTGACCAGGGGTCAGATGTATCTGAACTACCTCTGGATCGCTTTCGTCACTCTGTTCTTCAGCGACAATAACAAATTCGGATGTACGTTCTTCGAATGCAACCCCGATAGACGAAACATTCCACTCTGGGTGGATAGGTTCGATCAGGTCAAGGGCGATTGGTACATCGCTAGAATTTATGGGTTCAACCTCTTCGAGGAGTTGATCTAGGAATTCCGCTAGTGCTTGAACCTGCATTTTTTCAAGTTTTAAAGTCAGTAAGTCTCCAGGGTTTCCAAATTGCAGGTAAAAAATACGCTGTCCCTTTGGGCCTTGAGTGCCTGTCGTAAAATGCTGGACTTCTCGAAAATGAAGGTTGCTGCTCATTTTGATCCTCGCATTGGTATTACAGATTGAAGGCTATCGCCAGTTGTATTAACAGCAAGAACCGTCGGTCCGGAATGGCTGTAGAGAACTGACGAGAGAGAGCATGGGGAAATATGGATACGTTGAAAAAGATCAAGCGGGGTTCCAAGCGCTGAAGCAATTACTGTTTTTATGGTGTCAGCGTGTGAAACTGCTACTACTACCTCTCCGCGGTGAGCTTCGACGATTTGTGCCACAGCATCTACCATTCTGCTTTGCATTTCTAGAAACGACTCTCCGGAGGGAAACCGAAAAGTTGATGGAGTCTTCTGGACGCTTTCCCATTCCTGAAGCTTTCGAAGATCAGAAAGTTTTTTCCCAGTCCACGTCCCAAAATCTGCTTCTATCAGCCCTTTCCGTATCCGGGTTTTTAGTCCGCAGGCCTTAGCAATGTGTTGAGCTGTTTCTTTTGTTCTCTCCATTGGAGATGAGTAAATAGCAGATATGTTCCCGTATTCTCCCAAGTGCAGCGCTACTGCTTTTGCTTGATCTATCCCTTGATCGCTGAGATGAAGCCCCTTCGCTCTTCCAGGAAGAATTGTCCCCGTTGTTGGAGTATGGCCATGTCGGACAAAGCATACGACAGTTGGCTGAGGAGCTGACTTGTTCTTTGGGGGTTTGTTTGTTTTGCCCATTGGGGTAACGCTATCGCTGGAAAGCTCTCAAAAGAATCCCGCACAAACGAAATTTCTTATCGCCGCGAGTGGGCAAAATACCTTTTACTGGTTGCAGTCTTCTCTGAAACAGCAGCTACTGTCCATAAAGATGAGTGCTTTAGAGGTTCTGAATGCCGAAGTAGTTTCCTGTCGGTCCTGTGATCGACTTGTTGACTGGAGAGAGCAAGTCGCTGAAGAAAAGAGAGCAGCCTACTCTGACCAAACTTACTGGGGGAAACCAGTCCCATCTTTTGGTGATTCAGCTGCCCATCTTCTGATAGTAGGATTAGCTCCGGCCGCCCATGGGGCTAACCGGACTGGACGAATGTTTACGGGAGATAGAAGCGGCGATTTTCTTTTCGCAGCTTTGCACCGAGTTGGGTATGCCAGTCAAGGCACTGCAATTAGCCGGGATGATGGCCTGGTACTTTCTGGGGCGTATATCACCGCCCCTCTCCGTTGTGCGCCTCCCCAAAATAAGCCGACTGCAGAAGAGCTAAGAAACTGTCGAGATTACTTCCAAGAAGAATTGAGATTACTTGAAAATGTCAAAGTTATTCTCGCTCTCGGGGGCATAAGCTACTCTGCGATAGCAAAAGAATTTGGATTGCGCCCAAAGCCAAAATTCATGCATGGTTTGGAGGTTCCTCTTCCGGATGAAAAAATACTCCTGTGTAGTTACCATGTCAGCCAGCAGAATACCTTTACTGGACGCCTTACCGAAGAAATGTTTGACAGTGTTTTACTTAGAGCTCATGAACTAGGGCAAACGTAAATCTTTCTATTAGAGCTAGGAATCGGTTTAATGACGAGAGATTCCAGTGGAAAACCGATAACGTCAGACAAATGAAACGTTGTGTACTCATACTCCTTCCACTCGCTTTGCTACTCGGGGCATGTGGAAGTTCCGGGAAGCCTGAATCGTTCACTGAACAGAAAGGCCCACTTCCTGAATACCTACAAGAGTTTCAAAATGAACTTCTCGATGGTGGTAATGCTGCCCTAGTGCCGCTTGTCCAGCGTAATTTTCTAGAAGGCTGTATGGGTGGCTCCAAAGAAGTCTTTGGACAATTGTCAGGAGCTGCGCTGGCGAGAGCGTGTGGGTGTAGCTATACAGAGTTAGTCAGCTTTCTAGAAGCTAACGAAAGTCTAGAGAAATCAGCTTTTGATACCTTTAAGGACCTAGACAAAGTTTCAAAGGAAACAGATGGCGCCTTAGGGCAGAACTACAAGAACATTTTTGAGGAATGTCTAGCTGGAGCATGAGAAGGCTGGCGGTCATCCTCTTGTCAGCCTTGATCCTCACGGCTTGTAGTTCAAGTCAGGGCCCACAAGGATTCAGTGAAAACTTAGGACCTATTGACCCGAACCTAGCGGGGGCACTTGAAGAAGGACAGGACCCGGGACTAGTTCCTGAAATCCAAAGAAACTTTTTATCTGGCTGTGTGATGGGCGCAACAGATAAGATGCCTGACCTCGTGGCAGTCCAAGAAACTGGCCTATTAGAAGTGTGCGCGTGCAGTTATGTCAAGCTGGTCGAAATGGTGCGCTTAGAAGCTGCAGCTGTGGCTGACCCTTTTACCTCTTCAGCCGAGTTAGATAATGATGCGTATAAGCGATTTAAGAAATTAGACGAAGATTTCCAAGCTACCGAAGGTCAATTCTCAGATGGCCTTATAGCGATATTCGCTTCATGCATCAGCGAAACAGCTGCATAAAATAATCAGGCTTTTGATGGGAGCCCGACTCTCGCGCTTTCATTTGCCCATTCGGGCCACCTAGCCCTACTTTTCTGCGCAAGTTTGTGCATGAGGGCAATTGCACCAGGGTCATCATCTCCTGGGCGCGTTTCAATAACTCCATCTTCGACCATCGCTTCTATCACAGCTCTTCCAAGATCTGTCCGAACAATAGTTAACGTCCAATCAGAGACCTCTCCTATCCCTCCAGTAGAAATATCTGCATGCTCTGCGGCGAAATCTGGGCAATGAGTACAGCCTTCTCGTGTCCAAGCATGGCATTCTTTCAAATTGATTTCGTGGTAGTCACCGTTATTCATCCAAACTTGAAAGACTCCCTTTATATTCATTTTCTTGATGTCATCTTTGTGGAGCCCATATTTGACCCAAAAAAGTTCGTCGAACATTGAATCATCAAAAGACTTAGAACATAACAACCCGATATTCAGCTTTATAGGTTTTCCTACTTTGCCTATTTTCCTATGCCACATCACTGGAGCGATAGAGGTCTGACAGCTCATCCCAACCAAAGCGAGGCGGTTAAGCCCCCTTTCCTTCGCTTCGGGGTATGCCATAGTATTTGCAGAATAGGTATAACGGCTTCCCGCTCCGCTGAGTACTTCATCCCGGTTGGTCGCTACCATGGGTTTGGCTTTCCAACCTGACTCGCCACCTTCATCGATACTGCCCTCTAAACCTGAAACTAGAGCCCCGTCGATTACGTCATTTTCTAAACACCAAATAAGAATGGACGATACAAGTCCACCATCTTGGCCGATCTCGTAAACGAAATCATCTGAGGCCCGAGTTAGCAGGATGTCTTTGAAAACTCCGCCCATCTCTTCCGGTTCTCGAGTTCTGCCGAACAAGTGCTCATCTGCTTCTGTCTCCCAGTCTCGAAAGCGCGGGCATGCCCGTGTGCAGCTAGTGCAGCCTTTCTCGCCATGTCCGCAATTTGAAAGACCAAGTTCTTCTTCTATATGGAAAGGCTTATATTGCCCCGGTTCATGCTTATATCCGATCACATCATGAGGGCACGCAATAACGCAACCAGCACAGCCAGTGCAAAGCCCAGACGTGATTACCTCATCGTAGAGTTCTTTCCATTGGAAGCTCCAACGATTCTTTTTTTTGCTTGGGGTTTCCGCAACGGCCATGTCGTGAGGATACATCGATATACGCCGATGCTTGCACTCTAGAAGAAAATTCCGGCAGAGCGCCCTCGGCAGGATTCGAACCTGCGCACATGGCTCCGGAGGCCAATGCTCTATCCCCTGAGCTACGAGGGCATCTATCTACCTGTAGCGTACTCGCGGAAAGAGAAGCTCCAAATCGTCTACCTATTAGCCGCCTGATACTAGTTGTTCTGCTTCTGGGCTGAGTTCAGAGTCAGAGAATGGGTTATCAAGCCAACCCGAAGGCAAAATAGCTTTTTTGGGCCCCCCCTTGTGGCTTCGTGGTAAGCGGTAAGCGGTAAGCGGAAGGGCGGCATCGGGGTCAAAGAGGCTAAGAATCTGCTCTAGCTCTCTAAGGGTAGATACTTGATGAATAGCACGTCTTGCCTCACCTCCAACAGGAAATCCCGTAAGGTACCAAGATGCATGTTTGCGGAATGTTCGCAAAGCATCTTCAGTTCTATGCCAATTCACCACAAGTTCCGCATGTTGTCGCATCACTTCAGCGACTTTCCCCAAAGAAGGCATCTCAGATGGTTCCAAACCATTGAAGACTTCAGTTAACTGTTGAAATAACCAAGGACGCCCTAGGCATCCTCTCCCTATGACAACTCCGTCTGCATTTGTTTCTCTGAGCATCCGAATCGCATCAAAAGGTTCCCATACATCACCGTTACCAAACACTGGGATTGATTGGACGTGATCTTTGAGGCGAGAGATAGCATCCCAACGTGCTTGTCCGCTGTACAACTGCTCTACCGTTCGCGCATGCAGTGTGACTCCAGCTGCCCCTTCGTCTTCCGCTATTTTCCCAGCATCAAGAAAAGTCAAGTGGCTATCATCGATACCCATTCGGAACTTGACGGTAACCGGAACGAGTCCATCGGCTCCAGAGATTGCAGATGAAATAATTCTTTGGAAAAGCAATCTTTTGAATGGAAGAGCACCGCCGCCTCCATGTTTTGTGACCTTTGGAACAGGGCATCCAAAATTTAGATCGATGTGATCAACGCTTTGCTCAGATACTAGTTGCCTAACAGCTTCACCTATGAAATATGGATCAGTCCCATAAAGTTGAATCGATCTTGGGTGTTCGCCCTCACCGAATTCGGCAAGCTTCATCGTTTTTCGGTTTCTGTTAACGAAAGCTCTTGCAGTAATCATCTGATTCACAAACAATCCGCATATCGTTTCAGGCAGTTGAGGCTGCTTCCCCGAACCTTTTTGTGCAAACCCTTTACATAGAGACCGGAAAGGAACGTCTGTAACACCTGCCATAGGGGCTAATATCACTGGCGGCCAAAGTGTGATACCTCCGACGGAAACCGGACTGAATTCACCTTCAAGGGCAGGTGAAATTCCTTTATTCACGGGTGTTCGTTGAGGTGTAGCTACGTTTCTCACAATATTAGGTTAGAAGAATTGAGGAAGGATATTGGAAAAAATCGTGATATTGAGTAAATTCGCTGCTTTGGCTCTGGAGGGAACATACGATAGAAGTCAGCCCAAGGACAAGACTTATGATCACAAAGACAATATCATCCGCATTGAGCGGAGCTTTAGAGGATTTGGGAGTTACTGTACTGCCTGCTCAGATCAACCTTGAGCAACCTGCAAATAAAGAGCATGGAGACTGGTCCTCGAATATTGCTTTAGTCACTGCGAAAAATGCTGGTTGGAACCCTAGGGAACTTGCAGCGAAAATAGTAGAGACAATAAATTCTAATTTGCCTAGCGGGATAGAAAACGTCACAGTTGCTGGCCCTGGATTTATTAACTTCGCTCTATCTCCCCAATGGTTGCACCAGGTCTTGCTTGCAGTCCTAGAACAGGGAACCAAAGAGTTCGGAAGAACTAATATTGGGAAAGGGAAAAAAGTTAATGTCGAATTTGTCAGCGCTAACCCTACGGGGCCTTTGCATGCAGGGCATGCCCGCGGAGCTTGTTACGGAGATTCAATAGCCAACATTCTCACCGCTGTCGGTTTTGAAGCCCAAAGGGAGTTCTATGTCAATGACAGAGGGCTTCAGATGGGACTTTTCGCCGAATCACTTCTTGCTCGAAAATCTGGAAACCAAATTCCGGAAAATGGGTATGCCGGAGCTTATATCGAAGAGTGGTCAGAGGAAATGCCCGATGACTTATCTCTCGAAGAGACGCTGGATTGGGGGTGCAGCTATGCACAAGGGGACCAGCGGGAAACGTTAGAGATGATAGGGATAGTTTTCGATGCTTGGTTTAGCGAGCGTTCGATGGTCGATAGCGGAGCTATAGAGCGCACAATGAACGACTTAATGAAAAACGATGCGTCCTATTTGAAAGACGGAGCAACATGGTTGAACTCCAGTGAATACGGTGATGACAAGGACCGTGTGCTAGTGAAAAGCGATGGTGAATTTACTTATCTCACACCGGATGTTGCTTATCATCGAGATAAATTTTCTCGTTCAGAATGGCTAATTAACGTTTGGGGGGCAGATCATCATGGCTACATAGCTCGGATGAAAGCTGCCATGGAAGCTCTCGGGCATGACGCAGGACAATTAACAATCGCCATTACCCAATTAGTTAAACTAGTGCGAGGAGGAGAAGAGGTGCGCTTGTCAAAACGCCATGGCGACATAATCGAACTTCGAGAAATCGTTGAAGAGATCGGTCCGGATGCGACAAGATTTTCTTATCTCTTGCAGTCCGTCGATACGAAACAAACATTTGACCTTGATCTAGCTGCATCACAGGTGATGGACAACCCTGTTTTTTATGTTCAAATGGCCCACGCACGTCTCAGATCGATTCAAGCTAAAGCCGAATCTTTAGGCGTGTGGCCGGCAATGCCCTTAGATGCTGACCTTTCTCTTCTTACTCACGAACGGGAATTGGAGTTATTGCGGGACCTTTACAACTTTACTGATCTTGTTCAACTGGCAGCACGTGAATTAGCACCCCATAAAATAGCGGTTTGGCTTCGTGAGCTAGCAACATCTGTTCATGGGTTTTACCATGACTGTTATGTGGTTGGTGATGATATCTCTCAACAACTTACAAGTGCTCGTCTCCAACTAGTAGAAGCTGCTCGAATCGGTTTGGTTTCAGGTTTAGATCTTCTCGGTGTTTCTGCACCTGATTCGATGTAGGTGATTTTTATGATAGGTCCGATACCAAAAACTCTTTTGCCAGATAATGCATCAGTTGATAACGATGGAATGCTTCTTCTAGCTGGCGTTCGAGTCGATAGTTTGGTGGAAAAATATGGAACTCCGCTATTCGTGTACGACGAAGCCCACATCCGTTCACGGTGTCAGCAAGCTGTCCGAGCGTTCGGTGAGGGGGTCTCGTATGCATCAAAAGCTTTCCTATGTACAGCTATGGCTCGTCTGGCATACGAAGAAGGAATGCATATTGATGTTGCAACAATGGGAGAAGCGTATGTTGCCTTAGAAGCCGGAGTTCCCGCTAGTCATCTTGTTTTTCATGGCAATAACAAATCCGAGACTGAGCTGCAATATGCGATAGACAATCAGGTCGGCCGGATAGTTATCGATAGCTTTGACGAAATTGATCGCCTAGAAAACCTTCTAGGCGATTCAGGTAAAGAGATTCAAGCTCTAATCCGAGTAACTCCTGGCATCCAAGCTTCGACCCATGAGTATGTAACCACAGGCCAAAATGATTCAAAGTTCGGTTTTACAGTATCTACTGGTTGGGCTGAAGAAGCTGTCGAGCGCGCCTCATCCTCATCTTGTATTAATTTGCTAGGGATCCATGCACATATCGGATCGCAAGTCTTTTCTCTGGATTCTTTTCGAAAGGCAGCAGAAGTCCTCGCTAATCTATCAAAGCACTTCGAATTACCTGAACTTTCGGTCGGTGGGGGACTGGGAGTTGCATATTTGGAAGATGAAGAGTCGTTATCGATTGAAGAGTGGGGTCGCACGATCAAGTCTGTATGTGATGAAGCTGGTGTAACTGCCAGAGTTACAGCTGAACCTGGAAGAGCGATTGTCGCTAGCGCTGCGATAACTCTTTATACGGTTGGGACCATAAAAGAATTGGAAGATATTCGAACATACGTCGCTGTTGACGGTGGGATGCATGACAACCCTAGGCCAGCTTTATATGGGAGCGGCTATGAAACATTTGTGCCAAGTCGCGTTCTAGATGATCGAACGTCACGAATAACTCTCGTGGGAAAGCATTGTGAGTCAGGAGATGTAATTGTGTCCGATGGCTACGTCCCAGAAGGGTTAAGAGTCGGCGACATAGTGGCGACGCCAGTTACAGGTGCATATGGCCACTCAATGGGTTCCAACTACAACAAAGTTCTTAGACCTGCAGCTGTGTTTGTAAATGGAGGATCCGATCGCCTTGTCATTCGGCGTGAAACATTATCTGACCTCATCAACACTGACATGGGAATCAATTAACGTAATTACGCCTTGGTGTCATGTTTGTATTCTCCTTTCTTTCTAAGTAGACGCACAGATCCGTTTGGTTCCTCAACCAGGTTATGGGCTTCTCGAATCAGAGCTAACGCCCAATTTAAGATTTAATTGATCACTTGTTTTGAGCTACTCAGCTACCGTAGAGACTATGGAAGTACAACCTATTCGAATCGGCCTCCTTGGGTATGGAAATGTTGGTAAGGCGCTGGTCAAGTTGATCGCAGCCCAAAGGGAAGCAATATCTTCACGAACAGGCTTAGATCTAACTATTCAAGCCGTGGCTGTCAGGAACCCTGAAAAATATCCACAGCTCGAAACCATGACTCAGCGCATTACAACCAACGCACATGATCTCGTAATTTCTGATGATATAGATGTAGTCGTTGAAGTTATTGGTGGAGTAGATCCTGCAAAAGGTCTAGTTGAAGCCGCTTTGAGTTCGGGAAAACCTGTTGTAACTGCCAATAAAGAATTACTTGCAAAACACGGACCAGAACTATTTGGGTCTGCCGATGAGATGAACCTTGATTTGTTCTTTGAAGCAGCCGTAGCTGGCGGAATCCCCCTCATGCGTGTTCTTCGAGAGTCCCTCAAAGGAGAACCTATACGAAGAGTCATGGGCATTGTGAACGGAACCACCAACTATGTCCTTTCTCAGATGACCGAAACAGGCATGTCATATGGAGATGCTCTGGCTGAAGCTCAATCGAAAGGTTTTGCTGAAAGCGATCCCACCGCCGATGTTGAAGGTCAAGACGCAGCCTCAAAAGCTGCGCTCATAGCGATGGTAGCTTTCGGGGCTCAGCTTGGGCTTTCTGATGTTACCTGCCAAGGAATAACTGAAATAACATCCAAAGATATTCAATTCGCCAAACGATCTGGGCATACGATAAAACTCCTTGCTATAGCAGAACACGATCATGGAGAAATTGGTGTACGTGTCCACCCTGCTATGCTTCCTAATCATCACCCATTAGCTTCTGTTCGAGATAGCTTTAATGCAGTTTTCGTTGAAGGTGAAGCGGTGGGTGACCTCATGCTTTACGGCCGAGGAGCAGGTGGGGACCCCACTGCATCAGCTGTCTTAGGTGACATCATCGCTGCAGCAAATAACCTTACGCAGGGCACAAATAATGGGCTAGGAAACCTACGTAAGATATCGATCCAATCGACTGAAGAGCTTGAAAATGCATTCTATATAAATCTTGAAGTAGCCGATGAGCCTGGAGTGCTCGCTTCCGTCGCTTCAGTATTTGGCAAGTATGGAGTATCGATTAGATCAATGGAACAAGAAGGACTTGGGGGAGAGGCACGCATAGTGTTCATTACCCACTCAAGTAAGGAACGGAACGTTCACTCAACTTTAGATGAACTGAGAGAACTCGACTCTGTCATTCAGATTGGGACAAAAATTCGCCTTGTGGGGGCTTAACCCTATGCAATATGTAAGCACAAGAGGCGAAGCACCTACTTTAAATTTTTCCGATGTACTTCTTGAAGGTCTTGCGATTGACGGAGGCCTCTACCTACCTGAAGAATGGCCAACGACGACTATTGAAAATATTACAGCAAGTATCGAATCAGGTAGTAGCTATAGAGATGTTGCAGTTGAGGTATTGAAGCCATTTACTTCAGGCTCGCTTACCCAATCAGAGTTAACTGAGCTCGTACAACGCGCATACGAACCATTCACGCATCCTGAGACTATCCCTCTTAAAGAGGTCGGTTCGAATATGTGGCTTATGGAGCTATTTCATGGACCCACCCTTGCATTCAAGGACGTAGCACTACAGCTCGTCGGGCAGATGTTCGACCATGAGCTAGAAAAAAAGCAGCAAAGAATTACGATTGTTGGCGCCACATCCGGTGATACCGGATCTGCAGCCATCGATGCTTGCAGAGATAGGTCGACAATAGACATTGTGATCCTTCACCCTCATCAGCGAACAAGTGATGTACAACGTCGTCAAATGACCACTGTTGAAGCATCTAATGTCCACAACATAGCTATCGAGGGAACATTTGATGACTGTCAAGACCTAGTAAAAGCTATGTTCCTAGACACAAAGTTCAGACACGACCAGAATCTATCGGCCGTGAACTCAATTAATTGGGCCCGAGTTATGGCGCAAACCGTCTATTACTGGTGGGCGGCGATCATTCTCGGACCCAAGGGTGATCAAATAGATTTTTCAGTTCCCAGCGGAAACTTCG